>JANQHZ010000260.1 GCA_028282445.1 Candidatus Binatia bacterium
GGTTGTGCATGCGGCGCGACTGTGGCACTGTCTTCTCAGCAAACCAGTCGAGGCCCGGTGAGTACCGACCCGCGTTCGGCTGCGCCCTCCCCTGTATCGGGTTGCTTGTTGTTCTCCATGTCTTGAGGGTGAGGCATCCAAGAATTGGAAGTTGGACCGTCACCCGCGCTCGCAGCACCAAGTAGCTCCCGGTAGATCACGATCCGTTTGCGTGTCGCTCGCGCGATCGAGCCTTGCGCATGCAGAGATGGCCGCGGCGACAAGCCTCGCTGCGGTCTTTGTGGCGTTGCGCATGAAAGTCCAATCGCACCAGAAAGAAAGAGATTCATGTCCACCAAGAAACAGAACTCCGCTCGCGCCGTCGACGCTGTGTCCGACCAACCTCTCGGCGATTTCGAATCGCTCGATCTCGCGAAAGAGCTGCGCCAAGCGGTTCGCGAGGCGGGCTACAAACGACCGACGCCGATCCAGCAGGCGGCGATTCCGCTGGTGTTGTCCGGCTCGGATCTCATCGGTTGCGCGCAAACCGGAACCGGTAAGACGGCAGCGTTCGCTCTGCCGATCCTGAATCGCCTGCTGATGGACGGCCGCGGCAAATCGAACGACCTCATCCGTACACTGGTATTGGCACCGACGCGTGAGCTGGCGGCGCAGATCGGCGCCTCCTTCGAGAGCTACGCCAAGAAGACTCGGCTGCGCACCATGGTGGTTTTCGGCGGCGTCAAAAAAGGGCCGCAGGTCAACGCGCTGAGGCGGCCGCCTGCAATCTTGGTTGCGACTCCGGGGCGCCTGCTCGACTTGTTGTCCGATCGGGCACTTTCCTTGTCCGAAGTCGAATACGCCGTGCTCGACGAAGCCGACCGGATGCTGGATATGGGTTTCATTCACGACGTGCGCAGGATCCTCTCGACTTTGCCGAAGCAGCGTCAGACGTTGCTGTTTTCGGCGACCATGCCGCGGGAGGTCGAAAAGCTCGCTGCGCAGTTTCTCGACTGTCCTCAACGAATCGCAGTCGACCCGGTGTCGTCGACCGTCGAGCCGATCGAACAATCGGTGCACTTTGTAGAGAAGCGTGAGAAGACCGGGCTTCTGATCGAGACCTTGCGCAGCAGCTCTCAGGCGCTCGTGTTCACCCGCACCAAGCACGGCGCCAACAAGGTGGTGCGCCAGCTGGCCAAGGCCGGGATTTCCGCGGCGGCGATTCATGGCAACAAGTCGCAATCGGCACGCGAGACCGCTTTGGCAGCGTTCAAGAGCGGCCGCACGCGGATCGTCGTCGCCACCGACCTCGCCTCGCGCGGGCTGGACGTCAAGGAGCTGCCGCTGGTGGTGAATTACGATCTGCCGAACGAGCCCGAAGTCTACGTGCACCGGATCGGTCGAACTGGGCGTGCCGGATCGGTAGGGACGGCGGTTTCGTTCTGCTCGCGCGAGGAGCTGCCCTATCTCGGGTCGATCGAGAAGCTGACCCGCCGGCGTCTCGATCGGATCGGAAGCGAGCCCAAGCCGCTTACCGGCAGCGAATCCAGGGCGGAGAGTCGTGCGTCCGCGGCACGACCGGCGACGACTCGGCCGGCTCGACCGCGCCGACGGTCGGATCGCCCCTACGGCAACCGCTCGCAGCAAGCTGGCGAAGGCAACGCTCCTCCGCGCCGACGTCGTCGCGCCAAGCCGGCCGGCGGCAGACCTTCGAACGGCCCGCCTCGTTCGCGGCGCGGCGGCAAAGGCAGCGGCGCGCGCCCCGGGGTCGAACGCTAGAGTTCCAGCCGCATTTCTCACCAAGAACGGGGGCGGTTCCGCCGCCCCCGCTCCGTCAATCGGCTCGCGACAGGCGGATGTCCATCCAGACCGCCAGCGCGAGCACGACCCCGCGCGCGATCAGCTTCATCTCCGGGGAGAAGGCCAGTAGGGTCATGCCGTTGAGCAGGGTGGCCATGATCAGCGCGCCGAACAGTACGCCTACTACCGTGCCGCGGCCCCCTTTGAGGCTGGTTCCGCCGATCACGCAGGCGGCGATCGCGTCGAGCTCCATCAGCTGCCCCGTTGTTGTTGTGCTGGCGCCGGCGAACGCGGTCTGCAGAAAGCCGGCGATTGCGACGATCATGCCCATCATGGCGAAGGCGGCGATCACGACCGAGTCGGTCGGCACGCCCGACACGACCGCTGCTTCCTCGTTGCCGCCCACCGCGTAGAGGTAGCGCCCGAGGCGCGAGTGCTGCGTGATGATGAAGACGAGAAGAGAGATCGCGCCGAGGATCAGCGCGGACAGTGGTACGCCTCGGTATTGGTTCATGACCAGCACGAACAAGAGAATCACCTGGCTCGAAAGGAACCAGCGTAGAAACACGGCCTCGCCGTCGACCGCGAAGCCGCGTTTCTCGCGATGGCGCTTGGCGTTCGCCATCGCGAGGGCGAGAGCGGCGGCGATCAGCGCGGCGAGTGCGAGCCCGGCGCGAGGCTCCAAGTAGTAGGTCGTCAACAGCGAGTACAGGTTGGTTGCTCCTCCCTGCACCACGGGGACCGTTTTGTTCTCGATGACCAGCCAGTGCGCTCCTTTGAAGACCAGCAAGCCGCCCAGAGTGATGATGAAGGCGGGAATCTTCTCGCGCACGATGATCGCGCCCATCGCGGCGTACAGGCCGACGCTGAACGCGCTCGTTGCCAACAGTGCAAGCGGTGCGGCCCAGTCGTACTCGAGAGTCAGAACGGCGGCGATGCCGCCGGCAAGTCCCAGCCCGCTGCCGACGCTGAGGTCGATGTGGCCCGGCACGATGATCATGAGCATGCCGAGCGCGAGGATCGCGGTCGCCGCGAGCTCGATCGCCAGTTGCGAAAGGTTTCTGGAACTGAGGAACGCCGGGTCCGCCAACCAGAAGTAGGCGGCGACGACGATCAATGCGATGAGCATCGAGAAGTCGCGCAATGCGACGGTCGTTTCGTTGCGCATCGAGTATGCCTATCCTGCGATCTCGGGCTGGAGGCGACCGATCGGCGGACGTGGGCGGATCGCAGCGGCGAGCAGCTCTTCCTGCGTCGCTTGGCCGCTGTCGAAGGTGCCGGCCGGCGTCCCATCGGCGATCATGAGGATACGGTCGCTCATGCCGGTCAGCTCAGGCAGCTCACTCGACACCATCACCACAGCCATTCCGCGATCCGTGAGTCGGTTGATCAGCCGGTAGATCTCTTGCTTGGCGCCGACGTCGATGCCGCGAGTCGGCTCGTCGAGCAAGATCACCTTCGGCTTCGCCATGAGCGCCTTGCCGAGCACGACCTTCTGCTGGTTGCCGCCCGACAGGGTTTGTACCGGAGACTCGAGATGGGGCGCGCCGATCGCCAACGTGCTCACGGCGTCGCGGTTGGCAGCAGCCTCTGCATGGCGATCGACGATGCCGCCGTGGCAGAGCGCTGGCAATGCCGAAAGGGAAAGGTTGAAGCCGAGCGAGTGCTCGAGCATCAGTCCGTAGCGCTTGCGGTCTTCGCTCACCAGCACGAGCCCTTGCTCAATGCAGCGATCGGGCGACTGCGCGAGCGGCTCGCCGGCGAGTAGGACCGATCCGTTCGAGCGCCGCCCCCAGGCGCCGATCAAATGAAGCAGCAGCTCGCTTCGACCGGCGCCCATCAGTCCGCCGATGCCGAGAACCTCCCCGGCGCGAACTTCGAAATCGATTCCCTGCAGTCGAGCCGGCCGGTCGCGGGAATCCGCCACGGTGAGCTCGGAGACTTTCAGCACGACGTCGCCCAGCCGCGACCTTCGGCGTGGGAACAGCTCGGAAATATCGCGACCTACCATGTGTCGAATCACCCGATCGCGCGAAGTTTCGCCGGTTCTCATTCTCGCGACGCTCTCGCCGTCTCTCAGAACGGTGATGCGATCGGCAATCGCGAAGACTTCGTCGAGCTTGTGCGAGATGTACAGGCAAGCGACTCCCTTGCCTCTCAGCCCGCGGACGATGTCGAGAAGAACCTCGACTTCGCGGTCGGTCAGAGCCGCGCTCGGCTCGTCCAGGATGAGGGCGACCGAGTCGCGCTTGAGTGCTTTGGCGATCTCCACCAGTTGCTTCTGCCCCACCCCGAGATCGCGGACGCGGCCGTTGGCGGGGATCTCGATGTGGAAGCGATCCAGCAGTATCTGTGCATCGCCGTACATTCGATCGTGGTCGATCAGTCCGAATCGCGTCGGCTCGTGGCCGAGAAAGATATTCTCCGCCACCGTCATGTCTTCGACCAAGGTGAGCTCCTGATGGATCACGGCGATGCCGGCCGCTTCGGAGTCGCGGATCGATGAGAATTCGACCGGCACTCCCCCCATCCGAACTTCTCCACGGTAGGACCCAGCCGG
>JANQHZ010000589.1 GCA_028282445.1 Candidatus Binatia bacterium
CAGTATCATTTCCTGGTGTTGTCCCACGAGGCTCAGCACAAGCTGATCGCCCGGTCGCCGCGCTTGAACGACTGGCTCGGCAAGTGGCTCTTCGCCTACCCTTTCGGGCAGACCTTCTTGTCCGAACGGGCTCGGCACATGAAGCACCACCGCACCGCCGGATCGCCGGACGACCCCGACTACCACCGCTACGTGCTCGACGACAAGCGCCCCTGGGCCGCAATGCTGCGGTACTATTTTCGTCTCGCGACCTACGGCAAGATTTTGGAATACCTCTCGTCGGCAAGCGCCGACAGCGCCGCGAACGGCGACGCGGACACTCGCTCCGGCGGCGAGATCGTCCTCGTTGCCCTCGTCCAATTGGCGCTGCTCGGCGCGTTCTCGCTCGTGGCAACCCCCTACCACTACTTCATTTTTTGGCTCGCCCCGGTACTGACCGTCACCAACGTGCTGTCGGAGTTCCGTGAGTTCTGCGAGCACGTCTCGACCCCGAGCTCGCCGCTAACACTCAAGAGCTTCCGAGCCCCTCTGTGGAAGCAGCATCTCATCGCACCGGTCGGATTCTCCTACCACGCCGAACATCACCTTCATCCTTCGGTACCGCACTATTTGCTCGCGCGGATCGCAGCGCACTACCCCGAGTCCACCGACCAGATGGAAGTCCATGAGTCCCACCTCGAGATCGTGCGACTGTGTCGCGCCGATGCCGCCGGACGATGACGATCGAAGTCGTCGATGTCACTTGCGATCTCTGCTCGAAAGACGACTTCGAGCGCTTCGCGACGGGAACCGATTACGAGTACCAAACCAGCCTCGAGCAATTCCACTTCGTGCGCTGCAGTTCCTGCGGACACGTGTACCTGAACCCGCGACCTGCGGAATCGGCACTCGAAGCGATCTACCCCCCGACCTACTACTCGTACGTGCAACGCGAAAATCGCGCTCAATCTTCCGGCGCCATCAGCCGCATGCGCGAGCGCTACCACGGCGCCCAGCTGCGCAAGGCCTTCGGCGACCTGATGGTTGCGGGTCGGCCGCTGCGTATTCTGGATGTCGGCTGCGGCGACGGCCGTTTTCTCGACACCATGCGAGCGGCGTTCCGCGATGGAGTCGAGACATACGGCCTCGACTTCGACGAAAAGGCTGTCGCCACCGCGGCCGCGGCCGGGCATCAGACGCAGGCCGCGACAATCGAACAAGTCGAGTACCCGGACGAGCACTTCGACGTAATCTACATCAGTCACGTCATCGAGCATCTCGCCTCGCCCCGGGAATTCCTCCGAGCGTCACATCGCCTCCTGCGCGCGGGAGGCATCGTCCACGTGGAGACGCCGAACCTCGATTGCCTCGAGGCGCGTACGGCGCGCCGGACCTACTGGGGCGGGTACCATTTTCCGCGGCATTGGCACCTCTTCACGCCCGAGACGATGGAGCGGCTCGGTCGTGACTGCGGCTTCGACGTGGGCACATCGACCTTCGCTACCTCCCCGGTTTTCCTCAACTGGACCTGCCACCACATCCTGTGGAATCACCGTGCGACCCGCCCCTTGGCGGAGATCTTTTCGGTCACCGGAATCTACAAGAACAATCTCTACGCTCTCGCTCTGATTATCGGGTTTGCCGTCATCGAGAGACTGTTGCGTGTGTGTTCGGGCGGACGGGGGTCGAACATGATCACCCGCCTGACCAAACCGGCTTCGGCGGCAAGCACGCATCCCGAACAGGCGACTTAGAACGATCGAGGGGGACGATGTGAGCTACCAAACACTGATCGTCGAGCAGCGCGGCCGCGCCCTTTGGGTGACTCTGAACCGCCCCGACGAGCTCAACACGCTGAACGGTCCGATGGTCGACGAGCTACGCACGGTGTTCTCCGGACTGGGCGACGACAGCGATACCCACCTCGTCGTACTGCGCGGTGCCGGACGGGCGTTTTGTGCCGGCCTCGACCTCAAGAACCCGCCCACGTCGCCAGGCGGCGCGGTCCAGGGAGGGCTGCGCACCCAACGGCTCCTCTCCGAGATGATCATGATGATGAGGCGCGCACCGCAGCCGATCATCGCCTGCGTCCAAGGAGC
>JANQHZ010000277.1 GCA_028282445.1 Candidatus Binatia bacterium
CCGTACTCGTCGGCAAACTCGTCTTCGACCGACTTGAGCTCCCGCTCGCGCAGCAGCAGCCAGATGTAGGGCGGGATCAAGGCGACCAACAGGGCGCCCTCGATGCGGGTGACGTTGTCGGTAAACAGCACCAGTGGCAGCAGGACCGATACGCCGACGAGGACGGGCATCTCGCGGACCAGAAACTTCCCGCGTGCGGCGATCGGGTCGATCAGCGCCGCCGAACCGAGGATCAGTCCGATGTTGGCGCTGTTGGATCCGATGACGTTGCCGAGCGCCATGTCGGCCGAGCCTCTGGCCATGGCGATCAGGCTCGAAGCCAGTTCGGGCGACGAGGTACCGAAAGCGACGACCGTGAGGCCGACGACGAGCGGGCTCAACCCATAGATTCGCGAGAGGTTGACCGCGCCGCGGACCAGCAACTCGCCGCCCACGTAGAGGAGTCCTGCTCCCACCAGCACCAGCACAAGTTCCATCGAGAAGAGCATTACTGGAGGAGGCTCTACACAAAGGCAACGGGACCCGTCGATTCTTTCACGAGTTCAGCGGTTTGAAGGCCATTCCTAAGGCGATTCGGAAGCCTCGTGGCGGGGCGGGCGTGCGGCCGGGATGCGCTCGGTCGCACGCGGGCGGAAGCCGCGCCGGGGCGGCGTGAGGACTTGTCAATTGATCGATTCTTCTGGACAAAGTGAGGCGACCCAATTTAGATAGATGGGTACTTTTAGGCAGGTCGCCATGAGCAGAATCTGGGATGCGTTACAGAAGGTCGAGAAGTTGCGGGACGTCGAGGAAGTTGCGTCGAGCGCACTTCCAAACGGCATCCGCCTTACCGACAAGCAGCGACTGGCGATCCGCGCACTGCTACGTACTTCCACGGTAGAGGAAGCCGCAGCCGCGGCCGACGTGACCGAGGTAACCCTGCGCCGCTGGCTCGCGCGTCCCGCATTCGTGGCGGAGTACTACCGGGCGGGTCGTAACGAGATCGAAGAGTCGATGCGCCGACTGGACTCGGCGACGGAGACTGCGATGGCTGTTCTCGAGCAGGCGCACGAGTTGATGGATGCTGTGCGCACGCGTTGCGACCGTTTAGGGGTTGCGACGGATACGACGACGCGCGACGATTGCCCCCGTGACGAAAACGGTCGCGACGCGTCGGCGACGGAGACGGAACCGAACGGTAGCGTCGTCGCCTGATTCGAAGCGTGTGCTGTAGCGCCGTCGGATCGACGGCGGTTGGCGTTGGGGGCAGGCGATGAGCAAGATCTGGGACGCGCTGCAGAAGGTCGAGGAGAATCGGGAGGACGAACCCGGTACCCCGACCGAGCTACCATACAGGGTGCAGCTTACGCCGAAGCAGGTTGCGGCGGTGCGAGCTCTGCTCGAAACCGACTCGATGACCAAGGCGGCGGAGCTGAGCGGTGTGAAGGAGCGTACCCTGCGCAAATGGCTGGAGCAGCCGAGTTTCGTTGCTGCGTACTACGCCGCTGGAAAGACGCAACTCGCACAGTCTCTACTGCGATTGCAGGGGTTGACCGGGGCCGCGGTCGAAGTCCTGCGGAGCTCGCTGGAAGACGAGGATCCGATGGTGCGGATTCGGGCGGCGGCGGCCGTCCTCGAGCGCGCTACCGGTGGCGTTGCATCGGGCGGCGGCGAAGCGGACGAAGACCCGCCCGCGACCGACAGTTGACGAGTTAACGCATCCCGGCCCGCGGCCGGTGCACTCCTGAGCGTCTGGCCTGGTCGAGTCAGTCGCGTACGGGCGGATCGATCTGGCACCCTTGTTGCTCTGCTCTCGGCAGAGGTGAAGTCGGTGGTGGGACAGATCATTCGGAGCGTAGTCGCGGCGACCGTCGTTGTCGTCTGCGCGTGCGCAGCGCATGCCGCCGACGCGATGATCTCCGGCTCGATCTCGTACTTTGGCACAGCGCAGGCTGTGCCAGGTGCGTCGGTCGTCATACTCGGTCCGACTCCGACCACGATCGAAACCAGTACTGGTGGCGACTACCAGACAACCGGCTCGACCGATGCCTCGATTGCCGTCGAGCCGATGAAGATGGGCGACCACGGCGGAGCCGTTACTCCGCTCGACGCCGCGATGGTTCTGCGGGCGGTCGTTGGAATGGGTGAGCTGGACCCCTACGAGCAGCTCGCATGCGACGTGACGGGGGACGGTAGCGTTTCGGCGCTCGACGCGGCTCATATCCTGCGATTCACGGTCGGTGCGCTGGTCCGTTTTCAGGCGGCCGAATACTGCGACTCCGATTGGATCTTCGTGCCGGATGCGGACCCGGTGGCCAATCAGCAGAGTGCGATGCCCAACCTCGATGGGCAAGTCTGTACGCGCGGAAGGATCGATTACGATCCCTTCGCGGAGGATGCGAGCGGGCAGGACTTTACCGCGATTCTGATTGGTGACTGTTCTGGAAACTGGAGCGGCGCACCGGACGTCGGTGCGACCCCAACGCCAACCGCGATTGCCACTCCGACGCCTAGCTTCACTCTGGTTCCGGCGGCCAGCGCGACCCCGACGTTTACAGTCGTTCCGACCGCGACGCCGACCTGGACCCCTACCGTCACCGAGACCGCGACGGTCACGGCAACACCGACGCGAACGTTCACAGCGACCCGTAGCGGTACCCCGACCAAGACGGCGACCCGTACCAAGACGGCGACCCGTACCCGCACCGCCTCGCGAACGCATACGGCCTCGCCGACGGTTACACCGACACGCACTGCGACCCGCACGCGCACGCATACGGGCACGCGAACCTATACCAAGACGCCCACTCACACCCGGACGCGGCGCCCAACCTCGACGCGCACCTTCACCCGCACCGTCACCTTGACGCGAACGCCGACCCATACACGGACTCCGACCCATACGCGCACCTTCACCCCCAGTCGTACGCCGACCATCACCAAGACGCCGACGCGCACGGCAACGTCGAGCCCCACCTCGACGGCGGCCTGCTCGAACGGTCTCAGCTGGCAACTGTCGCAACCGATCACCGTGAGCACACAGCTCGGCGGCGAGCTCTGGTTGACCGATACGGTCACGACGGACGACGGGTGGGGGCTCTTCTGGTTGCGCAACGATCCCGGCTACACGTCGGTGGTGCGCTTGTACTACGCTCACATCGACACTTCGGGCGAGGTCACGGTCGGCCCGAAGTGGCTGCTCGATATCCCGAAGATCACCTGGCGCCAGCGCTACTACATGGCCGCGTGGCACGAGGATCACTTCGGTGTTCTCACCGCCGATCGCGCGGTGCTCTACTACCGCAACGTGTCCAAGGACGGTGAGGTAGCCGGTCGTCGTCCAGTTGGCCCCAACTTATTGTACTCGTCGGTGTGGGACAGCGAGGCCGACGGAGACATCGACAGCTATCCGGGCGGATTCATCGCGGTCGTCGAGGGCGAGTGCGTTGGCCATTCTTGTAGCTACGCCTTCAAACTGGATCCGAGCGGTATCGAAACCGGTTTCGTCAATCTCGTGGACTACGATTTGACCCACCAATTTTATCCGCGCGCCCAGTACGACGGCGACGGATTCGCGCTGCTCAGCGTCAAGGACATCAAGGTTCCGACCGGCGGCGTCATGACCAAGTACTGGAAGTCCAACGGCCAGATGCGGCCGCATATCAAAGTCGTCCCAAGCAAACCCTATAACTGGGACGAATTCCCCGATCTCGCATGGAACGGCGATCACTTCGCTGCAATCTGGACGGAGAACGCCATCCGTACCCACGGCTCGAATTGGCAAATACGCTTCGCTACCTTCGCGCGCGACGCCGACGGCGGCAACGTGATCTCGGACAAGGTCCTGCATGGGCCGGACGAGAAGTCGAATCATCGCTGGACGACACGCTTGCATGCCAGCGGCAACGATTGGGTGGTGCACTATGCGCGCAAGTTGGCGAGCGGTGAGGTCGATGCGAAGTTCGAGGTGCTCGACAGCAGCGGTACCAGCCGCGCTGCGATCGAGCCGTTTACCATGACTGCCGACGCGCTCGGCTCGAGCCCGCACACGCTGCCCGGATTGGAGCGGACCCTCGGCGTCGTGCGCGGCGACAACGGAGTGTCGGAAACCCAGGTGACGTTCTATTTCCTGGATCCGCCCAGCTGTCAGTAGGGTCCGAACCCGGCCCGGCGCTCAGCTCGTCTCACGCTGGGCGCGTGCGGCCTTCGCTGCTTGCATTACCTCGAGTTGCTCTCGGTAGCGCCCGCGGATGTCCATGAAGCGTTCCTTCGGGATCTTCAGCGCGTCCCCGATCCGCCGGATCTCCTGGTCTTCGACGTTTGAGACGAGGTCGTCGGCCGCGGCGACCGAGAAGAGAAACTCGACGATGGTTGCCCGCTCGTCGAGATTCGAGTGCTCGTTGATGGCGCGGTTGAGGCGGTACTCTTCGCATCCGCGCAACTCGTCGAGTTGATGGCGCAGCAGCTCGATCACCACCCGGGTCTCGTCCGCCTCGAGCTCGGCGTGATCGATGAGAAGGCGACTGATCACGTCGATCTCCGCTTCGGAGATGTCGTCGTCGGCGTAGGCGACGCGGGTCAGCTGCCCCGCGAATCCGGCGAGGTACTCGAGCCGGTCGGACGGTATCCGCTGCAATTGCTCGCCCAGGGCGGCGGCGAAGGGGTTTTCGGGCTTCGTGTCGTTCTCGACTCCAAATAGAGCCATCAGGCGTTTCATCGGCATTGCTAGATCGTACTCCTCGATCGCCGGCCGAGGTTGGCCGACGCTGGTGGCGGAGGTGGCTTTGGCGTCTTGCTATCGGTCGCGCCCGGCCTGGATTGGCGCACGGCCGCGCCCTATGGCACTTTCTGTGGGGTCGCTTCGACTGTCAACTGAGGAGGGAGAGATCGATGAGGAATGTTGTGGCGTTGGCCGTAGTGGCGACGGTATTGGCGGCCTGTTCGTCGCTAAAGATGTCGCCGGTGGATCCGTTGGCGGGCGGGTTCGTCGTCTTCGAGTCGTACCGGGTCGAAACCGACTGGGGCTACAAGCTCGAGGGAATCTACATCGATACCGACGGTGTGGTCTGGCGCTACCAACGCGACGAGCCGTGGTACCCGAAGGAGCAGCGCGCGACGGTCGTGAGCGAGGCCGATCTGCTGAAGAAGTTCGCGGGCGCCGAAGAGGTCGGCGCGATCGACCCAATGGTGCTGGCGGAGAAGGCGGGGCTGATCGAGCCAGCTGGCAAGGGAAGGGTGGCACGCGGTACGCCGTCGATGGAGCGCAGCGGTAGCTTGGACGTCGCGTACGCCTACGCGCCGCGAACGGGCAACTTTAACGCGATTTTCCTGCGGGGCACTGGGGACTGGGCCGCCCGGAATTCTTCGCCAGAGGCCGGCGAGCTGGTGCGCTGGCTGGACGGCGTAAAGAAGCGGGTCGGCTTTGAGCAATAGGAGATGGCTCTCGATGAGTCGCCTCCGGGCGTCGCGACGCGTACGACTCCCGGTCCCTTCATGCTAAGCTCTAGTCATCGTTCTTGCCCGGCGGGTCTCTACCTTCGATTTCCCAGCCGATTCTCGCCTGCTCGGTCATTCCCTGGTCGGTACCAAGCGACTCGACGTAGTAGCCGAGCGCCCACATGTCCGGGTCGTCGTAGAGTAGGTGATAGGACGGCATCGGACTGCCGTTGAGGCCGGTCACGACCGCACGCACGATATCCTCGGCGGTCGATCCGACATTGAGTGGGTGGCGCGTGAGGTTGGTCGGAGCGATCGAGAGGTCTGGCGCGGAGGCCCCGTCGCCGGCTCCGCGCTCGCCGTGGCAGTTGGCGCAGCCGGCCTCCAGGTAGACCTCCCGTCCGCGCTGCAAGCTTCGGTCGGTCTTGGGGCTTCGTGCCGGCAGCTTCATCGCCTTGGGCGGGCCTTCCTTGGCGAAGCGTGGGCTCAGGTCCTTGATGTACGCGATCACGGCTTCGACTTCGGCTTCGCTCAAGTGATTCTGCGGTACCATGGCCGTGCCGCCGAGGCCCTGTACGACGCTCCTGCGCAGGTCGTCGTCGGTCGGAAGCTTTCCCGAAGAGGTCGAGCGAAAGCGGTATACGCCGTCGACGAAGTTTCGCGGCGCTGCGGTGAAGCGGTCGGCCGCTTCGCCGTCGCCTCGCCCCTCAGGTCCGTGGCAGATGGCACAATGCGACGCGTATACCGCGGCGCCATCCGACGGAGACTCGCGCTTGGAGGAATCTTGTCCCGCAGCGGGGCAAGCCGCGGCGGCGATCAACGCCGCCGCGGCCGCCATGGCCCGCCGCTTGAAACGGCGGTTACTCGAGCACAACGATCTGACCCGCGACGTGTGGCGGATGTAGCTGACAGGCGATCGGGAAGATACCCGCCTTGTCCGCGGTGAACGAGACGGTCTCGGCCGCTTCGGCGGCGACGACCTTCTCGACACCGAAGGCCGCGATCTTGTATCCGTGCTCCTGGTCCAACTTGTTGATGAGGCGCAGTTCGACGACGTCTCCCTTCTTGGCGAAGATCGATTCCGGCACCCAGATCTTCACTCCCTGCGCGGTCAACACGTTAACGACATTGAGCTTGACGTCGGGCGCCTTTTCCGCGGCTTCGTGGTGGCCCGCCGTCGCCACGCAGGCGGCGAGTGCGATCGAAGCGAGGGCGCCGCCGATGGCGATGCGTTGTTTGCGATGCATGAGAGCTCCTCCTGATTTTGGGATACAAGCGTAGGGAAGGGCCGAACCCTGCGCAAGCTGCCGCCGCCGCTGCGGGTGGGCGTGCTTGCGGGCTTCGTGCACGGGCGACGTCGGCAGCGAGGGCCCGCTACGAGGTGGCGGGAAGCCGGGACGCCCTTGCAAGCTCGGCGGCGCGGCCGGCCATGTCCAGGACGACATCTCCAAAGGCGGCCATCTTGGGATTGTCGGCACCGCCTTCGACGTAGCGGGCGTAGCCGCCTTCGAGGACGCACGCCATTTTGAACCGCGCCAGCACGACGTAATAGTCGATCAGTTCTACGGGTAAGCCCGTCTGGCGACCGTAGCGCTCGACCAGGTCGGCGCGACTCTGCATGCCTTCGTAGTCGAAGTACTGCTTGGAACGCTGCTCTTCGCCGGGGTCGACCCAGCCCATCACGACCCAGGCGAGGTCGAGCAGGGGGTCGCCGATCGTCGACATCTCCCAATCGACCACGGCTGCCATGCGGGCGGGACCGCCGTGGTGGAACATGACGTTGGCGAACTGGTAGTCGCCGTGAATGATACCGGTGCGAAAGCTCTTCGGCGTGTGCGTGCGCAGCCAGGCCGCTGCCTCGTCGAGTCCGGGTAGCTCGCGAAACTTGAACTTCGCGAGATGGTGCAACCAGCGGTCGACCTGGCGGTCGAGGAATCCTTCGGGTTTGCCGAAGCCGTCCAGGCCCACCGACTTCCAATCGACCTGCGCGAGCTTGGCGATCGCGTCGATCAGCTCCCAGCCGAGGCCGCGTTTGGCTTCGACATCGGTGTCGAAGGGAGGGTCGAGCCGACCCATCGGCGTCCATCCATCGACGTGATCCATGATGTAGAAGCAGGCACCGATGACGTCAGTGTCCTCGCACCAGGCGTGGGCGCGACTGTGCGGCACGTCGCTGTCGCGTAGCGCGGCGACGACGCGGTACTCGCGCAGCATGGTCTCGTTGCGTCCCTGCGGCACGTTGCGCGGCGGCCGGCGGAGCACCAGGCGCGCGTCTCCGCGCAGGGGCTCGAAGATCTCGTTCGACGCTCCGCCCGCGATGGGCGTAGCGGTCAGCGGGGAACCGCTACCGGGAAGCTTATGGGCATCCATCCAGCGGGCCAACCGCTCGATGTCGATCAGCCCTTCCGTGCCTGTCGCCCGCTCGGGTGCAGCCATCTCAGTCCCATTAACCCAACGCTGGCAACAATTCCACGCTGGGCCGTCGTCGCTCAAGAGCGGTTGCGCACCACCATCGATTGGCTGGCGGTCGCCAACAGACGACCATCGCGCGACCACAGGAGCATGGCGCCGTGGGCGTAGCCGTTGCGTACCGCCTGCATGCGGATATCGCACAAGACCCATTCGGTCGGGTGCAGCTTTACGACCCGGAGCGTGTTGTCCAGGCTGCTGACGTAGAGCATCCGCCCGAGCGCCTGTCCGACTCCCGAGGGGACCCAATCGGCGATGATCGCGAGCGATGCGGCGGACAGCTCGACCTCGGGGATACGCACCCATAGGGCCGATCTGCCGTCGGGACTGAGTGTGCCGTCGCGGTCGTCGCCGTAGCGCCCGCTGGCGACTCGCAGGTCGAGATGCGAGCCGAGCGATTCGGACTGTTGGTAGAGGTCGGGGATGGGGTCGCAATCGTCCGGTGGTGGTACTTCGGGCGGTACCGACCACTCGGCTTCATCCGGCCAGTCACGGGTTCCGAGCGCGGCGTTGACGGTGAAGATTTCCGAGTCGTGGACGTGGCCGATCGCGCGTGCCTGGGTCGTGTTGTGGCCGGCGACGGGAATGGTGACGTCGATGTCGACGATCGACGGTGGCCGGGCGAACGAAAGATACTGCGCCGTCGCCCAGACGACCGGGCGTTTGCAGGTCGACTCGAGCGCCGCGACCGCCGCTGCGAGCCCAGCCCCGCCGAAAAGGAAACCGCCGCGCGTGCATACCCGC
>JANQHZ010000281.1 GCA_028282445.1 Candidatus Binatia bacterium
AGCTGGGCGGAACGCGGCGATACCGGTCTGTTGCCCGACGGGATGGCTGATCTCGATTCGTTCAACCCCGGCTGGGGTTTGGCAATCCGCGAGCACATCGGCGGGCGATCGTCATGGGTGAAGTGGGACTTTCCCGTGACCACGCATTTCCAGGACTACGAGCGCTTCCTCGCCGCGTTCTGGAAGGCCACCGCCTGCGGGGAGACCCCGACGCCGGAATGGCTGTCGGGCAGCACCTTCAGTCCGTGGCCGACCTGGGCGAGTCTCGGACGCGGAGGATGGGCTCTCTACTTTCAGGCACGTTGAGATCGCGCCTCAGCCGAAGGGACTCAAGGGCCGCGGCGTCACCGCGGTTCCGCCGGCGGCAACAGTCTCTCACCCTCTGCCGACACATGGCCAGCGTCCAAAGCTCAATAGGCCGCCCTCTCAGCATTGCGCCGATTGTAGGTGACGACCAAGGTGCTAGGCTCGTGATTATATGTGGGGCGGCCTGGGGCCGCCGGATCAATGAAAGTCGGGCCGAGGCCCGCCCTAGCTTGTTTGCTTCCGCAGCACCAAGAAAAGGCCATTCGATGCGCTCTGCCCATGACGTCGTAGTAATCGGAGGCGGGCCCGCGGGCTCGCTCTGCGCCGCGTTGTTGCGCCGCTACTCTCCGGAAATGAGCGTTGCACTGGTCGAGCAGCAAGCCTTCCCCCGATACCATATCGGCGAATCGCTGGTGCTCGAAGTCAACCGCGTGCTGCAGGACGCCGGCGTGCTGGAGAAAGTCGAGAAAGCGGCTTTCCTACGCAAAGTCGGAGCCACCTACGTCTGGGGAGCGGATCGCCGCCCCTGGCCCTTTCTCTTCGCCGAATCGACCGGTCGCCGGCCGAACTTCGAGGGGATGGAGAACTACACGTGGCACGTCGAACGCGCCGATTTCGACCAACTGCTGCTCGACCATGCGCGCGAAGTCGGTGTCGAGGTCCATCAACCAGCGGCCGTCAAAGAAGTCTTGTTCGACGGTGAACGCGCCGTCGGCGTTCGCATCGAGAAAGACGGCGGCTCGCACCAGCTCGACAGCCGTTTCACCGTCGACGCCAGTGGGCGCGCCGGCGTGCTGGCACATCGCATCGGCAACCGCGTCTTCGACTCGGTGATCCGCAACATGGCGGTCTTCGGCTACTGGAAGAACGCCGCCGTTGACCCGGAGTACAACGTCGGCTGGGATCCCGCTGCGATTTCGGTCATCAGCGCGCCCGAAGGCTGGGTTTGGTACATCCCGATCCGGCAGGACCTCGTCTCCGTCGGCTACGTGACGCCTGCCGAAACTTTCAAGCGCCGCGGCGCCGAAGACCTCGAGAGTTACTATCGCTCGGCACTCGCGGACGTCCCCGAAGTCGCCGAGTGGCTCGGGCAAGCGGAGCTCGTCCATCACGAGGGAGCTCCGGCGCGCGTGATGGCCGAGCGCGACTTCAACTACCTGCACAGCCGCTGGTGGGGGCCGGGATACGCACTGGTCGGCGACGCCGGCGGCTTCCTCGACCCGCTCTTCACCTTTGGAGTGTTCATGGCCGCTACCAGCGCTCAGCTCGCTGCATATGCCATTGGCACCCTCATGGATGAACGAGCGGTCGGAGCCACCGAGGAATTGGTGTTGGGCGGGTACGAACGTCACATGCGCACCTACTACGAAGCTTTCGGCGCGATGCTCAAGATCTTCTACCGCTTCAACGGCGATCGTAGCGACTACTGGAGCGCGGCGCGGGACCTGATCCAGAGCGAGTCGTTGCCGGCGAATATCACCGACCGCGAGGCATTCATGGCGCTGACCTTCGGGTACGGGGTGAACACCTACGTCTTCCACGAAGCGACCCAGCACTTCGGGCAGGTCGCGATGCGGCGCATCTTCGACATGGGCAACGCCGAAGACGCCCCGATTGCGTGGAGCGATCCAGGTGAGTTCGGCGGAAAGTCGCTCGACCCGGCAAGCCGACCAGTGCTCCTGGAGAAGCCCGACGTCGTCGAAACCGTCGTCCCCATCCACGGAACCGGTCGCATGATCCCGATGCGGCGGCTCGACTTCGCCCCCCCGAGCAACAAGGGATTTCCCAAGCACGTCTACGCGCCGGACTGGCTGAGCGAGACCATTCACTCGTTCGACGGCAGCCGCACGATCGAGGAGATCAGGGCGGCACTCCCGGCCGATCGCATCCGCTTTGGCGCGAAGAAAGTCGAGCGCCGCGAGGTCCTCGAACGCACGGTGCGCATGCTCTATTCGCTCGGCGTCGTCGAGGTGTGATCAACCGCGCCCGCGTTCCCACCTCGACGCTACCCGCGGAGACGCCTAGAACGCCGTTCTACGATTGACTTTCCCCCCGCGAAAAACCTATACCTGAAGAGTCCACTAAATATCTTCGCAGACAAGCGATGCGGGGCACCGACAACCAGCCGATTGACCGCTTTCCTCGGCCGGGAAGGCCGGTCCCATTCTGCTTGACTTCCGCTTGAGGCAAAGTTTACCAGTGATCTGACGCTCCAAACCAACGAGCAGCGGCCGAGGAGCGCTCCTCGGTGCTGGGAGGTCATGTGAAAGAAAACCTCATACATCTCGACACGTCCAGCGATGAAAGACGTCACCGCGGGCCAAGCCGCCGGCGCGACGGACGGCGTATCGCGCTCGTCTGCCGGACCCCGGGCCTGGACTTCCCAGAGGTGCACGACGATCTGCCGAGCTACGGGGTGCGGCGAATTCACGCCTCGATCATTTCCGACCCGCGCTTGCCGGA
Organism: Candidatus Binatia bacterium; assembly: GCA_028282445.1. Taxonomy (GTDB): domain Bacteria; phylum Desulfobacterota; class Binatia; order HRBIN30; family CADEER01; genus CADEER01. The sequence goes on from JANQHZ010000281.1 coordinate 2,770, forward strand.
CGCGGTCGTCGAGACCTTCGACGGTGTCACGACCGACGTCGACGAAACCCTGAATCGGGTTCTCGCGTTCAACCCCGACCTCGTCGGCTTCTCCGCGTACGTGTGGTCGCTGCCATGCTTTCTCGAGGTTGCACGCCGTCTGCGGCAAGAGATTCCCGATTGTACGATCATCTTTGGCGGGCCGTCGGCACGTCCGGAGATGTTCTCGATCGAGCCGTACTGCAAAGGCGTCGACATCATCGACGGACTCGTCATCCAGCACGGTGAAGAGACCATCCGAGACATCATCCACTCCGACCGCAGCGCCGAGGCGTTTCTCAAGATCCCGGGTATGGCGGTCCCGCAGAATGGCCAATGGGCGATTACGCCGCCGCGAGCGTCGGCGCGTCTCGAGGATCTCGCATCGCCTGCGCAGCTGGGGCTGATCCCGCGCGGATCCTGGCATTATCTCGAGACCTACCGCGGTTGCCCGATGAGCTGCTCGTTTTGCCAGTGGGGACGGGCTCAGGCGCCGCGTGACGTTCTGTCGATGGAGCGAATCGCCGCCGAGTTGTCCGCCTTCGAGGCCAACGAGGCCTTCGGGGTCGTTCACCTCGACGCCGGGCTGACCTTGAACGAGCGTGCCTTCCGCAACTTCTCAGCCGCAGAGCGCGAGGTCGGATTTCTGCGCAAGTCGCGATTGTCCTGCGAGGTTTACCCCGCCCACCTGACGGTGCCGCACGTCGAGTTTCTGCAATCGGTCGGCTGCTCCTACATCGGTGTCGGGCTGCAGTCTTATAATGAAGAGGTGCTGAAAAACGTCGACCGGTCGGCACGTCCGGAGAAGTTCGACACCATCGTTCGGCGCCTGGTGTCGGCGGTCGGCAACGTTGCGGTCGAGATCATTCTTGGCCTTCCGGGAGATTCGCTCGAATCCTTCAAGCAAACTGCCGAGCGCGCTCTCGAGTTCGGAGCGGACGTCCACGCCTTCCACTGCCTCGTTCTGCCCGACGCGTTCCTCACCAAAGCGCCCGACGAGTTCAATCTGGATTTCGATCCGATCACACTGAAGGTGAAGTCGTGCCTCGGCTGGACCCCGGACGAGATTGAAGAAGCGCGCGAGTGGATCACGAATCTGAGCGACACGATGGACGGCAGGAAGGGCGACCAGGAGTGGATCACCGGCCGATTCCTGCGGTCCAACGTCGAGCCTCGCGGCATCCCGGAGGACCCCGCCGACCGATGGCCGTCGCCGGTCAGCGTCCCGAAGCAGGCCGACGAGACCCTCGTAACTGTCGACCAAGAGTAGATCGAAAGAGAACGTTGGATCTTCGCAAACAGACCCGGAGGAAGAGAGCCGCAAGCCATGCTTGATGTTCGTCAGGCACTGGGGCGGGGCGTGGCCTACTTCGAGGCACAGCTAGAATCGGACGAATCAAAGCCGCTTGGCGACGCTACCGATTCGGCCATCACCTACGTTCGAACGGTGATGGAGGATCTCGCGGGGCGTGGGGTTCCGGGCGCCGACGAAGTCGCGCAGGAGCTGGCGCAACGCGGCTCGCCCGACGGGTCGGAGCACGAATTCGCGAGCCTCGCGACTCGAGAGCTCGGCTCCGTCGTGCGAGACCTCCCGCGACGCCAGCAGCCGGACGGCTCTTGGATCGCGCAAAATGCAGCCGCCTCGAGCGACCCCCTGCTGCTAACCGCTAGCTGTTTGCAAGCGCTGGCCGCCACGATGCCGGCGATCTTCGAGAATCCAGAGCACGACCGTGTTTTCTGGCGGGAAGGCTATGTGATCCTGGATTTTCTCGATGAGGAAGACGTCGAAGCGTTGTCTCAGGCGCATCTACGTATCGAGGGTACGTCGGTCGACGGTTTCTACTCCACCTGGTTCCGTAGCCTCGAGGTCCGCGCCGACACCGACCGTTCGGTGCGCTCGGTGATCGCCACCAAGCTTAAGGAGCGATTCCCGGAGTACAGGATGGTGTTTGGTACCTTCATGTCGAAGGGCTGCGAGGGCGAGACGACTTTTCCCATGCATCAAGACCCCTCGCTGATCGACGAGAAGAACTGGACGCCGCTCACCTTCTGGATCCCGCTGGTCGATGTCGACGAGAACAACGGCTGCATCTACGCAGTGCCGGGAAGTCACCTGCTCTCTTCCCAGCCGCGCCCCTCGTTCGCCCAGTTCGGGTATCCCGACCAGGCGACCATCCTGCACGAGAAGCACACGACGCCTGTGGCCATGCGAGCCGGGCAGATGCTCGTCTTTCACTCCGGGATGATTCACACCTCGCCCCCCAATCGCACCCAATCCCTTCGTATCGCCGCCGCCGGAGTCATGGTGCCGGACAAGGCTGAGCTTCAGTTCTGTCGCATCAATGAATCGCAGGAGGTCCTCGAGACCTTCGCCGTAGAAGACTCCTTCTATCTCCGCATGCGCGCCGACGATTCGTTCGACGATCTGCGCAAGCTCGGTGAATATCCCGCGACGCGCCCACCGCTCGACCTGAGTCGCTTACCGCAAACCTCGGACCCTCTACCGCCGCCCATCACCACGGACGGCGCGACGACCGCGCCGGCTGTGGCCGACGGAATGTCCTAGGCGGTTGGGAGTTTCTGTAATGTCGGCCCACCGATCGCGAGTAGCTCTGCTGTGCATCGATCCTCTGCGCGACGAGCTCGGCGACTTCAAGCCGTTCAACTACAGCGTGCGCAAGGTCCAAGCCTCGGTCGTGGCCGATCCGACACTCGATGTCGAGATCGAAGTCTTCGACTACGAGTCCAAGAACGCCGAGGAGTTCGTCGAGCGCATCGAGAAGATGAACCCCGACATCATCGGCGCCTCGGCCTACCTGTGGTCCTTCCCGACCTTCTACGAGGTGGCGCGCGCCCTCAAACGTGCCCGTCCCGATCGATTGATCATCTTCGGCGGGCCGTCGGCGCGGATGGAGATGTTCGACCTGCCGCCGTTTCGCGACGGGCCGAAGTTCATCGACGCGCTCGTCTTGGGCGAAGGCGAAGATGTCTTCAGGGAAATCGTGACTCTGGATGACTCGACCCGGGACCGGCTGCACGAAGTTCGGGGAATTGCGGCGTCGACGGGCGACGGCTGGAGTCTGACCCCGACCCGCGAGATGCCCATCCTCGACACGATCCCATCGCCGTTTCAGATGGGTCTAGTCTCGAACGTCAAGACCGCGCACCTCGAAACTTTCCGTGGCTGCCCCCTCTCCTGCACGTTCTGCCAGTGGGGCGATCTCAGCAAAGCCAACCGATTCTTCTCCGTAGACTATCTCGTGCGCGAGCTGGAATCGTTCGTATCGGTCGGTGCGCGCAGTGCGATGATCGTCGACGCAGCACTCAACCTCAACATCCACGCCTTCCGCAATCTCTGCGAAGCGGAACGGCGAGTCGGCTTCTTCCAGCAAGCGTTTCTGCACGCCGAGGTATACCCGCAGTACCTGACCGACGAGCACATGGACTTCCTGCGTAGCGTCGGCGGCGGTATCAACCTCGGTCTTGGTCTCCAGTCGTACAACCGCGATGTCCTGGGTAACGTCGAACGTCCTTTCGACGAAAAGCGCTTCGAACGCGTGGTTCACGACCTGTTGGAGATCACGCCGCGAGCCGAGATCGAAATCATCATGGGCCTGCCCGGCGACAGTCCTGATTCATTCCGGCGCTCTCTCGATCGAGCCCTCGGCCTGGGAGCGAGCGTTCGTGTATACCACTGCTTGGTCCTGCCGAACGCTCTGATGTCGCGCTCGCCGGAGTCGTTCAACATGAAATACGACCCGATCGACCTGTCCATGATCTCCTGCCTTGGATGGGAAGACGGCGCCGTTCAGAAAATGTCCGAAGAGCTCACGGCTCTGGCCGAATCGAGCCCTGGAGCGTTTCTCCACAACGACGGCTACGGATGGCATTTTCCGTCGCCGGCCGAGGCCGCGAAGGGCGAGGAAGGCTGGCACTTCATGTTGTCGGAGCGGGAAGCGGACGCCGCCCGCGATGCCATGCCGGGCGGTTCCGAGCGTGTCGAGAACGCCGCAGGGTCGTCCGAAGGATCCGGCGCGACGGAAGCTGCACAAGGCGAGCGCCGCGCGGATCCGCCGAGCATCGCCCCGAGCGTTCGCGACGCCATTCTCTCTGGGGTCTCGGACGCCACCGCCGACGCTTGGCAACTGACAGAAGTCGTTCGCCAGGGGGATCTGCTCACCCTCCGGGTCCAAACACCGAGCGGCGAGCTCTACCTGGACATTCGCCCGGCCGTCGAGGGCGGCGTATCTTTCAAAGTGGTCGACCAGTTCGCATACAGCTATCGAGGAACCGGTCACAAGATGGCAGAGGCCACCCTCAAGCAATTCGAAGCAGTGATCGCACAGCTGCGCCATCTGGCGCCGATGGCGCTGGAGACGTCGCGGGATGCGCCGGCGGCAAGTCATTCCACCGGCGCGCCGCTCGGATAAGGCGCGGGAACGGATCAGGAGAATCAATGGCGACCAGAGACCCACGAGTGGCGCTGCTCTGCATTGACCCCATCCGGCACAGGGGCGGCGACTTCATGCCGTTCAACTACAGCATCCGCAAGGTGGAAGCCGCTGTCGTCGCCAACCCCTCGCTCGACGCCGACGTCCGGGTCTTCGACTACGAGACGACGGACGTCGAAGACATCGTCGCCGAGGTCGAGGAGATGGATCCGGACATCGTCGGCGCCTCGGCCTACGTGTGGTCATTTCCCGTCTTCTATGAGGTAGCCCGGGCTCTCAAGCGCGCCCGCCCGGATCGAGTGATCGTCTTCGGCGGCCCATCGGCGCGAACGGAGATGTTCGACCTGCCGCCATTTCACGACGGCCCCCAGTTCGTCGACGCACTGGTCATCGGCGAGGGCGAGAACGGTTTCGAGGATATCGTCGGCCTGACGGAACGAACCCGCGATCAGCTGAGGAACGTCCCGGGCATTGCCGTCTCGACCGGAGACGGGTGGTTCACGACCGCCCCTCGGACCTTGCCGGTTCCCGATTCGCTGCCTTCGCCCTTCCAGATGGGCTTGGTTTCGCACGTCAGGACCGGTCACCTGGAAACTTTCCGCGGCTGCCCTCTGTCTTGCACCTTCTGCCAGTGGGGCGGCCTCACCAAGTCGAACCGGGTTTTCTCCGTCGACTATCTCGTCAAGGAACTGAGCTCCTACGTATCGATGGGATTGCGCAGCGTGTACATGGTCGACCCCGCGCTCAATCTCAACGGGCAGGCGTTTCGCAACCTGTGCGAAGCGGATCGCGAAGTGGGTTTCTTCAAGACGGCCTTCCTGCGCGCCGAGATCTACCCACAGTATCTGAACGACGAGCACATGGATTTCCTTCGCAAGGTCGGCGGAGGACTCAACCTCGGCCTCGGTCTGCAGTCGTTCAACAAAGGAGTCCTCGGCAACGTCGAGCGACCTTTCGATGAAGCCCGATTCGATCGGGTCGTCGGCGAGCTGGTGCAGGTCGCGCCGCGCGCAGAGATCGAAATCATCATGGGGCTGCCCGGAGACAACCCGGAATCGTTCCGTCAGACGTTGCACCACGCGCTGAGCCTGGGAACCGGTGTACGAGCCTTCCATTGTCTGGTGTTGCCCGACGCGCTGATGTCGCGTTCCCCGGAATCATTCGAGCTGGAATACGATCCGATCGATCTATCGATGATCTCGTGCCTCGGATGGAAGGATGGCGCAATCCAGAGAATGTCGGAGGAGCTTCACTCTCTGACCCAATCGATCCCGGGAGCTTCCGTCCACAGCGATGGATTCGGGTGGTATTTCCCTTCGCAGGAAGAACGCACCCTGACGGCACAAGAATGTTCGCCGTATTTCGTCACTGGCGAAGGAGGCGAGACAAACGGCGACAACGGTTCGACAACGATACCGGACGAGTCTGCGGACTACGTGCCGCTGGAGGTTGCCGCGCCTCGGGGAGTCGAGTCCGAAACGACCTCTGCTCCATACGATTCCCCAGCCCGCATCAGTGTCGATCCGGCACTCCATGACGCTCTCTCCGACGCGGTCAACCGCGCGACGGTCGGCGCATGGGAATTGGTCGAGATCGATCTTGCCGAAGGCCTTCTCATCCTCAGAGTCGTCACGCCTTCCGGCGAGCTCGATTTGGATATCCGGCCTGCGGTCGAGGGGGCCAACGCATTCAGGATCGTTGAGGGAGTCGCTTACAGCTATCGGTCGACGGCCCGCAACATGCCGGCCGGCGCACTCAAACAGTTCGAGTCGATCATCGAGCGTCTGAAGTCCGTGACACCGACGGTGCTCGGCACCTCGGCAAGCGCAGGGGTAGTCGATCGCTCTCCCGAACCTCCTGCCCTTCCCTAGAGGTCGACCACACACAGCGTCGCACGACAGCCTTCTAGACAGGCCGTTCGCGCGCAAGGAGAAGAAGCATGCGTACTCGAAAGCTCGACGGCTTCGGAAGTCTAGGGGGCGAGGCGCTCGATATCCATCTCGCGACGGCTTCCGAGCAAGAGGTTATCGAGTTGGGGCTCGACCACCTTCGGGATCTGGTGACTGTCGTCCGCAAAGAGCAGGTGGGAGAGGTAACTCTCGAGCGATTTCACGAGATCTGCACGACGTGGGCGATTGAGCTTCCCGAGGGAGGCTACGATCAAGGAGAGGGCCACGCCCGACTGCGGGAGCTGTACGGCGAGCATTGGCCGTCACAGATCGACAAAATGACCGAGGACGACCGGGCCCTCGTCAGCGAGATCCATCGTATCACGGGAGGAGTCACACATTTGCGCGGAATGCTGCGGGTCACCGGCATACGCGACGAGGAAGGCAATCACACCGGGATGTTCGCCGATGGCGAGCTCGACTGGCATTCGAACCAGCAAGGCACCAAGGAGTTTGCTCCAGCGGTCGGCCTGCTTGCCTGGGAGGGTTCGGGCGGATCCCGAACGGATTTTCTCAACACCGCCGACGCATACAACTCTCTGTCACCGGCGTGGCAAGCAACCTGCAATGAACTGATCGCAGTGCACAGTTGGCAGGAAGGCGCCATCGCGCCAGGCCTCAACGCTCAGCAGGTCGAGATCCTGCGCATGAATATGTGCCCGCAGGACGACTGCGAGGTCCCGCTCGTCACCGTCAGCCCCTATGGCCACAAGGGGCTGCACTTTGCGTACGCCACCATCGACCACTTCAAGGGCGTGAGCAAGAAGGAATCGGACGAGATCTTGACGTACCTCAAGGAACAAATCCTTCGTGACGAGTATATCTACTCACACGATTGGGAGGACGGGGACCTCTTGTTCTTCGACAACACGGTGACGCTCCACCGGCGTCCGACCCGCGATTGCTCGAAGCGGCTGATGTACCGGGTGTGCTTCAATTACGATCGCCTGCTGCAACTCCGCCAAGCAGCGCTGGCGGCGCACGAATCGCAAGAGCCAGCATCCACGTAGGCGATCTCCCGAATCGTGGTCGCGCTTTCAGTCCGCGAACTCGACCGGTTCTCCGGGCGGCGTTGCAACGTAGCGATCTACCGTATCGTGAATGGAGCGCGCGACCGCCTCGGAGTGTCCCATGTTCGCGCCACGGAACCCGCGCGAGCGCATCCCTTCATGAAGGATGTCGAGAGTCTGGATATCTTCCCGGACCGATTGGGTGGGGATCTGCTCCAGCTCGCGATCCACGTCGAGAATGGCCGGAGTCGGCCGCGGAAGCGGCGGAGCGCCCTCGGGTAACCGCACGTAGACCTGGAAATCAAACCACGATCGCAGCGGATCGGTCGCATGCGGTCGATGGCGGAACACCACCATCTCGCGGGCAAAGAACATCATCTGTGTGTTGGGGAAGAGCACGAGCTCGTTGTTGTCGGTGAGCTTGTCGTCGTTCAGACCGGTGTCGTCGTATCCTTCCGCCGCACCTGTCGCCCGACGGAGGCGCACCAACGCAGCGCGGACCTCTTCCGCCGTACCCGTCCAATCCGACTCCGCAAGACCGGCGCGACGCAGCTCTTCCTCGAGAAGCGGATGGGGCGGGGCATCCGGCCCCAAGCGTTTGCTCGGCAACGGCATCGGAGCTCGCACGTACCAATGCCGGGGCCCCAGCGCCGTCGCTTGTATGTCGGTGTCGTCAATCGTCTGCAACAAATGCGGGTGGAGCACATGGATGTGGAGCCATTCGATCATGATGTCGACGCCGCACTTCCAGTTGGCGTGCACGCAAAGAGAAAACTCATTGCCCAGCGACCATTGCGGCCCCGGCCGGAATCCCTCCAGCCAATCCAACACCTCGGGTCCCAAGAAATCTTCGATCGGTTCCGGATCCTGACCCAAGCAAACCCAGAGAAATCCCTTGACCTCCGCGACGGAGATCGGCTCCAGCGCCAGTTCTTCCCAAGCCTGCGGAAACTGCTCCGCATCGGGCATCGACCGTAGGGAGCCATCGAGGTTGTAGGTCCAGCCGTGGAACGGGCAGCGAAGCCCCTGAACCCGACCTCGGTGGACATCGCATAGCTTACGACCGCGATGCTGGCAGACGTTGTAGAAGCCGCTTAGCACACCCGCATCGTCGCGTGTGATCAGAAGTGGTTCGGGACCGAGGTTGATGGTGACGAAGTCGCCGGGTTCCGCGACATCGGCTGACGGACCGGCAAACATCCATACCCGCGGCCACAGCCGTTCCCATTCGAGCCGCATGAACTCGACGGATCGATAGTGATCGGGGGAAACCGGGCGCGGTGGCTGGACGTCGCTCATGCGCCCTCCGTTGCAATCGAAGCGGCCAATCGGCTCGAAGTGGTCGAGTGTGTCAAGCGCCGTCTCCTGTGGTGGGCTGCAAGTGCGATTCCTCCGAGCCGGGGTCGGGGTTCGACAATCCCACCGGTGATGCGAGCGACGCATGGATATGTGCGATCCGCCATCCGGTCGCTCCGCGTGTCATCAGGCAGGATCGGCGATGCAACGGACCGGGAAGATGAAGATGAAACGTAACCAGGGTGACGTTCGGAGCGAGCTCACGGGCGCTGAGGTCCTGCGGATCCAGGTTGACGTTCCCTCCTTGCTGCGTCCGGATCGTTTCCATCATCGTCGCGAACTGCTCGCCGATTGCCGCGCGCCCGTCAAGCCGCGCGGGGTAGTCACCTAACGGGGAAAACATCTGCGCGTCTTCATCGACAAAACTCATCAGCTTTGGATGGTCCATCGCCATCACCGCCGCCAAGAATTGCTTGAGCGTATCGACCGCCTCATTTGCAACTTCCGACATCAAGACTCCTACAGCAAAGATCGGCGCCCCAGACAAGCTGGATCCTTCGCAGCCCCTGAGCCGGGATCGTCTCCGCGGAGCTTTCGACCTATTGGCCCGAACACTGTACGGATTCGAGGCGAAGGGACGCCGCACCTCGGTACGTTCTCGAACAAGCCCCCCAACGAATTTCCTGACCAGTGGGCCGGAAGCATCGGCGACCTCGGAGCCGCGTAGGCCCATTAAAGGTACAGTGCGAGCATGCGGACCTCGATGCTCAGGCGCGGTGTGGTAGGAACACAACTCGTGTCTTCCAAGCCGGCGTGCGGCACACGCCAGGGACCGGTCGTCTCCGAATCGTAGTTCTTGAAGAGCAGAACCTCATCGGCACCCATGTCCGGGAAGTAGTACCATCGATGATCGGGGCTGAACTGAAAAGCAGTGATGGCGGTCGGCAGCGACCGCTCGTCGTGTAGCACCTCGGGGATATCCTCGACCGCCGGCAGCTCGTCGACCATGATGATCGGGTAGATCACCCCTTCGTCGTTCGTGATCGACGTGCCATCGCAGAGGCCGAGTGGCCAGTCTTGCGGCGCACCGCTGTATGCCCGCCAAGTGTTGATCGCGACGAAGCGACGGAACTCGAGATCGGGTAGATCGTTGGCAGCCAGTACCTTGCGAGCCATGGCTTCGACAGACTCCGGCGCATGGTCGACATGGACGTCATTTGCAGGCGGCTGTTCGTCGCCGCCCGACGGCGAAGCCGACCGCATCATCCACGCAAACGGGAGGACCTTGTCGGCGCCGGTAACTTTCTGCACCAGACTCGTCATCTCCGGTACATACACCCGATCCACCTGATCCCGATCCTTGAAGTCATCGACGCTGCTCGCATGCCGCCTCAGCTCGAAGCCATGGCTATCGAGTGAAATCCGATCCGCCAGAGGTCGCGCATCACGGACGAAGACCTGCTTGGGCCCGTATTCGCTGAGATTCATCTGGCCGTTGGGGCTTACATATCGTCGATTAAAGCGAGACTCCGGGAGAAGGTAGAAGACGCAACTCTCAATGCCACTATCGGTCGACGAGTTCATTTGCGGCGTGATCAGAGAAACCGGTGGGTCCTCCGTCGAAGACGGGGGCGGGCTTTCCTTTACGAGTCCCCTTCGCGCAGCGCGGCGGCGATCTGGTCCAGCGAGACGTCGTACGAATCGTTGACGTCGTCGAGGCGGCGGCCGACGGAAGGACGCAACTTGTGGTCCCGCTCGAAGTTCTCCATCCGGTTGAAGTAGTCGTCCGGCACTTCGTAACGCTCGAGAGAGCGCGGATTCTCCGGCTTGCGGAAGTAAACCGTCACCGGCGTCTCCGCCGACAACAGTGTGCCGATCACCATCGGTCGCGCATCCGTCGTCATATTTGGACCCGACCCGTGCAACAGGGAGTTGTAATAAAAGATGGCGTCGCCCGCTCGCATCGGGATCGTCTCGACCAGGGGGTCGGTGAGCTCGTGCGGGGTGAACGTCTCCGCGCGGTCCTCGAGGTCGAGGCTGCGCAACTTGGGCATGATCTTGTGACTGCGCGGCACGACGCGCAGGGCGCCGTTATCGGGGGTGGTATCGATGACCGGGACCAGGATGTTCATCGACCAATGGCAGCCCTCGTCCACCATCGTCGGATCCTGGTGCTGTGGCAGCGCAGACTCCGGACCGGGCTGCTTGACCCTGAGGCCCGCGCCCAGGAATCGGTACCCCTCGACGACTTCGTCCAGGTGCCGAGCGATGATTGGGGTGATCGCGTGACAGACGCGATTTCGCAGCTCGAGATCGCCGATCACCGTGGTGCCGGTCATGGGAGGTTCGAAATACGGATCGGACGGTGCCAATTCATCCAGCATTTGCTGATAGATGGAGACGAGCTCCGGCACGTGCTCCGCGTACAGTCCAGGGACAACCGTGTAGCCGACGCGCTCGAAGGTATCACTAACCCCTGGCTCCTGGAATGTTGGCACAGGCACACCCATCTCACAATTATCCTACCCCGCTTCGGCAGCTGTCAATGGAGACCAGCGCCGCCAACCCATCCGTCGACGCGAGCGTCCCGCGCCCGAGGGTGCTATGTCGCACGCAGCTGATAAAGGGAGAAAATGGTGACGAACCACGATCTGGCGAAGCGGCTGGCACCGTTGGCCAAGAAGAGAACTCTCCGCCTGACCCACTACGGTCGCCGCACCGGCAAGCCGTACGACGTGACCATCTGGTTTCTCGTCGACGGGGATCTGATCTATCTGACCACCGCCAATATGGACCGGCAGTGGACGCGGAATGTCCAGGTTCATCCGCAGGTATCGTTGCGCATTCGCGGCGAGATCTTCAACGGTGAGGTCAGCGTGATCCGCGACGGCAACGAGGCCGGGCACGTCATGGAGCTCTTGACGCAAAAATACTGGTACGTGCGGCCGATGATGTGGCTCTCCAGCCTGTTCGGCTCGTCACAAGAGGAACAGAAGGGAGGCACCTTCCGGGTCCGCCTCGACGCGGCCGCGTGACACTCGCTGGCGTTCTCAACCGCGACTAGGCTTGGTCCGGTTCTTCCTGCAGATAGCGGTCGAGCACGGCGTGCAGATGCCGCACCGCAAGCTCCTGTTCACCCAGAATCAGGTCTGAAATACCGCCGGACTCGATTCCTTTCTGAACCCACGCAAAGTTGTGGGCATCCTGGTCGGGTACTGAACCGAGAGATTCCTCGCCGGCCTTGAATCGACTCAGCTGTGGTCGCGGAGGCGGCTGCTGTCCCTTCGGGAGTCGTACCGACATCTGCTGATCGAAGTAGGACTTACTTGGATCGGTCGGATGAGGCCGGAAGCGCCAAAACACGTGACTGAGACCGGTGTTTGCGAACGACATATTGGGAAAGACCATCAACGCGAAGAAGTCGGTCAACTGCGCGTCGGAGAGACGGTCGAAGTTGAACTCCGCAGGCGAGCGAGCGCGCAGGTGTCGAGCGATCGCTTCGCGCACACCAGGCGCGGGCCCTTGATACGTGTCCGGGTCCATCCCGGCTTCGCGCATGAGATCGCGCAGCATCTCGTTGACCGACTCGCGGTCGGGATGCTGCGGGCTGGGGATACCGAACGGCGCCGACCCGATGTTGTGGTCGCCGAGAATCTCGAGGAAGGCTTGGGACTCGTCGAAGATCGGCCGCAACTGCTGGTGCAGTCGCGTAATGTGGTAACCTTCGGTCGCGTTGTCGGCGGCGACCTTCCAGTTGCAAGCCACCTCGGCACTCTGATCGGCAACCAGATG
>JANQHZ010000296.1 GCA_028282445.1 Candidatus Binatia bacterium
TGTTCGTACGTGCCGCCGAGTCGCTGCTGTCCGACTTTCCCGAGGCTCGCTTCCGGTGGATCGGCGCAGGCGACATGCTGTCCCGCTTGGAAAGCGATCTAGTCCGCGAAGGGGTGGCGGAGCGGATCTCTTTCGAAGGCGAAAGAAGCGACGTCGAAAAAGTTTTGGTCGAAGCGGACCTCCTGTGGCTCACCTCGGATTGGGAGGGGCTACCCAACGTCGTCATGGAAGCGATGGCTTGCGGCGTACCGGTCGTCGCGACCGATGTGGGAGGAACTTCGGAGTTGTTTCGGAGCGGAAACGAGGGGGCGCTGGTGGACGCCGGCGACGGCGATGCGATCGCGGCCGCGACGCGGCGGCTCTTGTCCGACCCACAGGCGTATGAGAGCGCTTCGATGGCGGCTCTGACCAGTGCCCGAGAGTTCTCGGTCGAGACGATGGTCGAGACGATGGAGTCTGTGTACGACGAGGTGCACGGCAGGAGGAGCGCGTGAGGGCGTCACTGCCACAGCGGCCGTTCGTATCGGTCGTCATTCCCATGCGCAACGAGGAGTCGTCGATCGGCGCCTGCTTGGATTCCGTCCTGGCTCAGGACTACGCGGCGGACCGGATGGAAGTCCTGGTCGTCGACGGCGACTCGACCGACGGTTCCGCGACTGTGGTTCGCGAGTACGAGCAGCGTAGCTCGGGGCCTCGGGTTCGGTTGCTGCCGAACCCCGCGCGCATCGTTCCTCCCGGTCTCAATCGAGCCATCCGTGAAGCGAACGGTGACGTCATCGTCCGCGTCGATGGTCACACCCGCATCGCGACCGACTATGTGAGCCAAGGAGTGGAGACCTTGCTGCGCACCGGTGCCGAGAATGTCGGGGGGGCGATGACCGCGGTCGGCGGGGGCGTGATGGGCGACGCGGTCGCGCGCGTTACGTCGTCGCGATTCGGTGTCGGGTCGTATTTTCACTACGGTACGGAAGAGCGAGAGGTCGATACCGTGTACCTCGGGACGTGGCCGCGCGCGATTTTTGCGAACATCGGCCTGTTCGACGAGGAGCTGGTGCGCAATCAGGACGACGAGCTGAACTACAGGTTGCGCAAAGCGGGCGGACGGATCGTTCTCAATCCTGCGATTCGGTCGCAGTACCAGAACCGGCAGAGCTTCCGGCATTTGGCCAAGCAGTACTTCCAGTACGGGATGTACAAGGTTCGCGTCCTTCAGAAGCATCCCATGCAAATGAGCTGGCGTCATTTCATTCCACCCCTTTTCGTCCTTGGCTTGCTGGTGTCGGCGCTACTGGCCCCGCTCTGGTGGCCGGCGGCGGTCGTCGGCGGGGCGGTCGGGGGGATGTACTTGGCGGCGACGGGCGGTTTGGCGTGGAACCTTTCGGGTCGCGACGGGGCGGCCGCCTGGGGTGCCGCTTGGTTGGCATTCATCATCGTTCACTTCTCGTGGGGAAGTGGATTTCTGATCGGGTTGATTCGTTTTGGGTATCGATGGGCGCTGGCCGAGCCGGCGCCTCCTACCTTGGAGATTGCGGCGGACCGGGGGGATGCGGCGTCGATGGGAACAGACGGGACGGACAGCGTCGGCGATTCTACCGGGCACTTGCGAGGGAGGGCATCATGAGGGCGAGGGAGAAGCTGAGCGTCGAGGAGAAGATCTCGATCGCGCTGGACTTGATCAAGAGAGAGCGAAGTCTCGATGAGATTCGCGAGTACTATCGAGTGAGCCACACGACTGCGTACAAGATTCGCAATGCGTTTCTCGAGGGGGGGAAGCGTGCTCTCGGTGGTGTTGACAAGGAGGCAGGCGAGCTAGAGGCTCGGGTCCGCGCCTTGGAAGTACGTTTTGGATCGGATGCGAGCGGCTCAGGGCATGAGGCCCGAAAGCGTCCGCGCGCCAGCAAACCACGCCCCAGCGGGGCGAGGTCACGAGTGAGGTAGATGGCAGACTTGTACTTGATAACCGGCGGAGCCGGCTTCATTGGATCGAGCGTGGCCGAAGAGATCCTGCGTCAAGGCGGCAGGGTGCGCATCTTGGACAACTTCTCGAGCGGCTTTCGCGAGAACGTCGAGGCCCTCGGCGAGGGTGTCGATTTGATCGAAGGGGATCTCCGTAACTTCGACGATGTTCGGAGATCGATGGAAGGGGTTTCGTACGTCTCCCACCAGGGCGCGCTCCGTTCGGTCGAGCGCTCGGTGGACGATCCGATGAGCTCGAACGACGTCAACGTCGCCGGCAGCATGCACGTATTGGCGGCGGCGCGCGAGGCGGGCGTACGGCGGGTCGTCTATGCGTCGTCCTCGTCGGTGTACGGAGACTCCACCGAGTTGCCCAAGCACGAGGAGCTGACGCCCTCACCGGTGTCGCCGTACGCGGTGTCGAAGCTGGCGGCGGAGCACTACTGTCGGGTGTTTTCGAAGCTCTACGGTGTCGAGACCGTCAGCTTGCGCTACTTCAACGTGTTCGGGCCGCGCCAGAGTCCGAAGTCGCAATACGCCGCGGTCGTGCCCCTCTTCATCAATGCGGCCCTCAAGGGCGAGCCACTCGAGATCCACGGGGACGGTAAGCAGTCGCGCGACTTCACCTACATCGACAATGTCGTGCAGGCGAATTGGAAGGGCTTTCACGGCGACGGGATTGCCGGCGAAGCGTTCAATGTCGCCTGTGGCGAACGCCACGATTTGCTCGAAATCGCCGACTTGATCGCCAAGTTTTGCGGCCGCGAACTCGAGCGCAATCACGTCGAGACTCGCCGCGGCGACGTCAAACACACCGAGGCGTCGATCGACAAGATCCAGTCGATGATGGGCTACGAGCCCACGGTAGGCTTCGAAGAAGGCATGAAAATGACCTTCGACGCCCTCAAGCAGGGGGCAAATTGACAGGGTATAGGGCACACGGTAGCTTTCGCGGTTGAGCAGCTTGCGCCCCTGGCGCGGGCCTCATTCAACAGGGAAGTAGCTGGGGCAGACGCCGGGTAAGAGGGGACGCGCGAGGAGCGCGGCAAATCGCCCGTACAACGCCGCAGTTTCCGATCGCCAATCGTAACCGAGAGGAATCCGTGAGCATTCTGGTAGACAAGAATACGCGAGTCGTGACCCAGGGCATCACCGGGTCGACGGGCCAGTTTCACACCCGAACCTGCCGGGAATACGGCACTCAGATGGTAGCCGGTGTGACACCCGGTAAAGGCGGCACCGACTTCGAGGGCATTCCCATTTTCGACACGGTGGAGGAGTCGGTGCGCGAGACCGGCGCCAACGTCTCCGTGATTTATGTCCCGCCGCCGTTCGCTGCCGATGCGATCATGGAAGCGGCCGATGCCGAGATCGCGCTGGTCGTCTGCATCACCGAGGGAATCCCGGTTCTCGATATGATGCGGGTGAAGCGCTTCCTCGAGGGCCGCTCGACGAGGCTGATCGGTCCCAACTGCCCCGGCATCATTACGCCGGGCGAATGCAAGATCGGCATCATGCCGGGATACATTCACAAACCCGGTCGGATCGGCGTGGTCTCGCGCAGTGGCACGCTGACATACGAGGCGGTCCATCAGCTGACCACCTTGGGGCACGGCCAGTCGACCTGTATCGGTATCGGCGGCGACCCGATCAACGGCACGGGCTTCGTGGATGCGCTGCGTCTCTACCAAGACGACCCCGATACCGACGCCGTGATCTTGATCGGCGAGATCGGCGGAAGCGCCGAAGAGGAAGCGGCGAGCTTCGTGAAGGAACATATGACCAAGCCGGTCGTTGCCTTCGTCGCCGGCCAAACGGCTCCTCCGGGGCGTCGGATGGGGCACGCGGGTGCGATTATTGCGGGCGGAAAAGGGACGGCGGCCGACAAGGTCGCGGCCTTCGAAGCCGCCGGAGTGCGGGTGGCGCAGAATCCCGCCGAAATGGGGTCGACGATGGCGGCCTTGCTCGAGGAGCGAAAATAGAGATGGTCGAACGAACTCTTTGTATTGTTAAGCCCGATGCCGTCGCCAAGCAGAGCACCGGGGCGATCCTTGCGCAGGTGGAACAATCGGGCCTCCGCTTGATCGCGTGTCGAATGCTGCATCTGTCCAAGACCGACGCGGGACGCTTCTATGCGGTCCATCGCGAGCGTCCCTTCTACGGCGAGCTGACCGACTTCATGTCGTCCGGACCGATCGTGGTCTGTGTTCTCGAAGGTGAGGGGGCGATCGGCAAGTGGCGCGATCTGATGGGTGCCACCGATCCCGCCAAGGCAGCCGAGGGGTCGATTCGGAAACAATTCGGCACCAACGTGGAGCGAAATGCCACCCATGGATCAGATGCTCCAGAAACCGCACGCTGGGAGATCGGCTTCTTTTTCGGCGAGCAGGAGCTCCGGACGGAGTAGATCGCGCGTCCCGCTGACGCCGTCACGGTTGCGGGCGTGGGCCGACCGCGAAGGCATTTCCGAAGCGCGGACCGACCGGATCCTTCACGGCGTCTATCGCCTGGGCGTAGCCGATTTCTCGACGATTCCGCGGGTAGGCCGCGGCCTGCGCGACCGGCTCGCCGAGGAGTTTCGCACCGATGCCCTGCCGAGGCCGCGGGTGTTCCGCTGTGCCGACGGTACGGCGAAGTTGACATTCGCTCTCCCGAGCAGAGGTGCGATCGAAACGGTACTCATCCCCGATCCGCCGCGCACGACGGTCTGCGTTTCCTCGCAGGTCGGCTGCGCGATGAACTGTGACTTCTGTGCGACGGCCAAGCTGGGCCTCGTGCGTCATCTGAGCGCCGCGGAAATTCTGGCGCAGTTGCAGGCGGCGCGCGGTCTTTTGCCCGCGGGCGGCCGGATTACCAACGTGGTTTTCATGGGGATGGGTGAGCCCCTGCACAACTACGACGCCGTGGTCGAGGCGATCGAGGCGATGCGCGCCGGCTGGGGATACGGGATGTCGAGCCGTCGCATTACGGTATCGACGGTGGGCTTGCTGCCGCAGTTGAAGAGACTGGTCGCGGAAACCGACGTGGCCATCGCGGTGTCGTTGACCGCGACCACCGACGATCTTCGCGACCGACTGATGCCCGTCAATCGTCGATATCCATTGGCCGC
>JANQHZ010000330.1 GCA_028282445.1 Candidatus Binatia bacterium
CTTGCCCGGTGTCTCGATCGCCCGCGCCGAAGCGTTCTCGACGTCCTTCGCTCTCAGCTCCGCTTCGGCCATCGCCGCATCCGGCGACAACCCGTCGACGATCGTCTGCACCTGTCCCGAAAGGGTCTTTCCGGGCTCCGCCGAAGAAACGAACTTCCGCGGAATCTCGACTACGGAAGCCGCCACCGCGCGCACGTCATGTTTCGCCGAGAATTTCTGGTACGCCGGCCACGCGAGCGAGATGCCCAGCACCACGATTCCAGATGCCAAGATCAGATTTTCGCTTCCTTGCGGTCTCATCGAAGGTTTCTCCCCATTACGGTGAGGCAGCAAGACAAGGGCCAAGAGGGTGACCAAGCAACTTAGCCCACATACGGACAAAATACGGCATTCCCGTCAAAGCGCCGACGCAAACCCCATACAAAGCGTCGAAATATATGATTCATCTACCTATGCGGCGTGCATTGCGCTCGGCAGCCGCACCCATCGGGCGAGATTCCAGGCGACGGCAAGAAGCACGCTGAAGCCTCGCCCGACCTGCGCGAGGCTGCTAGCCTCCGACTATGCCCATCACGCGCCTGACGACCGCCCTGCTTTTCGCCACGATCCTTGCCCCGGCATCGCATGCGCAAGTCTCATGCACATGCGACTGCAATGACGACGGACAGGTCGCCATTGCCGAGTTGGTGACAGCCGTCAACATCTCGCTCGAGCAAGCCGACCTGTCGAGCTGCCCCGCCGCCGACGCCGATGAGGACGGGAGCGTCGCGATCAACGAGCTGGTGCAGGGCGTCAATGCCGCATTCGACGGGTGCGGCTCGATCACGCCGTCGCCGGTCCCGACCCCGACGATGGCACCCGACTCACAAATCCCCCCGCTCGGCGACCCGGCGATCACGATGTGGCTCGAATCGGGGGCCTACACGGCCTGGGCGGCGGAGTCGTCGGCCCACCCCTCGGGCGGACCGCACTTCGGCGACGTTCGCACGTTCGTTAACGACGCCCTCTTGGCGTCACTCGAAGCCGACAACCCGGCCCACCCTCGGGGCGCGGCAGTCGTCAAGGAGCTCTTCGGTCGCGACAGCTCGGTCGTCCAGGGGTGGGCGGTGAGCGTGAAGGTCGACGACGACAGCGCCGACGGCGACGGGTGGTACTGGTACGAGCGGTTCGGAGACTCGGTCTTTGCCGATTCCGAGGGAGCGCGCATCTGCACGGGCTGCCACAATCAGGATTCCGGCAGTTTCACCAGTAGGGATCTCGTTCTCACGCCGTTTCCGCTGCAGTAAGTCGTTGGCGCAGCTCCAGCTTGGAGATCTTGCCGCTGGCATTCTTCGGCAGCTCGTCGACGAACAGAACGCGCTTCGGCTTTTTGTAACCGGCTAGGTGTTGGCGTACCAATCCGACCAACTCCGCCTCGGTCGCCTCCCGGCCGGGTCGCAACGCGACAAAGGCGCAGACGTTCTCTCCCCACTTCGGGTCGGGCTCGCCGACGACAGCGGCTTCGCGCACGGCATCGTGCAGGTGGAGGACATCCTCGACCTCGCGTGACGATACGTTCTCGCCGCCGGTGACGATAATGTCCTTCTTGCGATCGACGACGTAGAGGAAACCTTCTTCGTCGCGACGGCCCATGTCGCCGGTGTGGAACCAACCGTCCCGCCAACAGGCCGCAGTCGCCTCGGCGGCCCCCCAGTAGCCCGCGCAAACCTGTGGCCCGCGCACGACGATCTCGCCGGCTTGTCCGGTAGCGACGTCGGTGCCGCTCTCGTCGACGATTCGCAAGCCGAGAAGCGGCCCCGGTCGACCCGCTGCCGTCAACAGATGCGGCTCGCCATCGATGCCGCGACGGTGAGTCGCGGCATCGAGGAAAACGGCATTCCCCGCCAACTCGGTCATTCCGTACCCCTGCGCGAAGTCGCAACCCAAGACACGCATACCGCGCCGCAAGACCGCGGCCGGAATCGCAGATGCCCCGTAACCGACCGATCGCAGAGTACCGAGGTCGGCTCCTTCGAGAGCGGGCTCATCCAGCAGCATCGCAATCATCGTCGGCGCCAGAGACATCGTCGTGACGCCGAAACTTTGCACCGCATCGATCACCGCTCTCGGATCGAAGCGGCGCAGCAACACCACCGGTCGGCGGTGTAGGTGAAACACGCAGACGTTGTACCCCGACACGTGACAAAGCGGGAAGGGATAAAGGTAGCGATCGTGCGCGGAGACGGGTCTACCGAGCGAGGCGGCGATCAATCCGGCGATCAGGTTCGCATGCGACAACATCGCTCCCTTGGCGCGACCGGTCGTGCCGCTGGTGTAGATCAACCAGGCGGTGTCGTCCTGCGAGCGCGAGACGGCTTCGGGCGCCGCCCGAGCTTCCGACAACAGCGCTTCGTACGGCTTTTCGGTCGAGAGAGGCTGGTCAATCGCCAGCGTGCTGTCGACCGGCGCCGCGCCGATGCGGTCGAGAAGACCTCGCTCACCGATCAGCACCCGGCTGCCGCTATCCTTCAGCATCGCCTTCAACTCGGCGCCGGCCAGGCGATAATTCAGCAATACCAGCACCATGCCGGCTCGCGGCACCGCGTAGTAGAGCTCGACGATCGCCGGATGGTTCTCCGCCACCACCGCGATACGGTCGCCCGCATTGGCGATTGACTGCAGCCCCGCTGCCAGCCGGTCGACGCGCCGGTCGAGCTCGGCGAAAGTCGTCGTCACGCCCTCGAATACGAGAGCGTCGTCGCGCGGACGCTCGAGCGCCGCATTTCTGAGGACGTCGTCTAGGTACATCGGCGCAAAGCAGTGCGAGGTCGAGGGCCCGCGCCTAGCGCGGGCAGTGGCGCTGCTTCACCGCGCTTCGATCTCGACCACCAGCTCACTGCCGTCGAAGGTGACCTTCGCGTCGTCGAAGTCGGGCGGTCCCATGAACCCCATCACGTTGTTGGAAAACCCGTACTTCTCTTTGGGCCCCATCAAGCCCATATCGAGCTTCTTGTTGCTGTTGGCGTCGTGAAACACCTTGATCGCGTAATCGCCGGCCGGAACCGATTCGAAGACCGCGGTCGCGCGTTTGGCTCGCGCGGGTACGCTGGCGCTGAAGGCCGCCTCGGCGTCGCTGTCGAACATCTCCGGCGAGCTCGCCAGTGAAATCAGCACTTCCCCCTCGAAGTCCTCGATCCCGCTGAAGTGAACTGTGATCTTTCCGGCGTACGCAGCCGATCCAGCCACGGTAGCCATCGCCAGCGACACGACAGCCAATATACGAGCGAAGCGTTGCAAGTTCATGTCCATTCCCCCAGGTCGGATACGATACCGCCGCTGCACAGCGGTGCGCGAGGTCAGCGTTCCACAGCATTCGATTCCGCGAATATTCCACAGATCGGCAATCGTCGCGACTCGAATCGCCCGCTCGCGATGGCTTGTACGCGCGCCGAAAATCCGGTTGCCTGGCGGGCGAATGGACCTGGACGAATTCAGGAGACTGCCGATCGTCGGAATCTTGCGCGGCGGCAGCGACGTGGCGATCGAGCCGATCGTCGAATCCGTGGTCGGAGCCGGGCTCAAGGCCATGGAAATTACCATGAACACGCCGGGGGCGCCCGACCTCATCCGCCGGGCAATCGAGACGGCCGACGGCGAGTTGACCATCGGTGCCGGCACCGTACTCGACACCGGGGATCTGGAATCGGCGCTCGGGGCCGGCGCCCAGTTCATCGTGATGCCGACGCTCGAACGCAACGTCGTCGACGCATGCACCCAGAGATCCATCCCGGTCTTCCCGGGTGCACTGACGCCGCAAGAGATTTTCGACGCCTGGCGGGCCGGAGCGACGATGGTGAAGGTCTTTCCGGCGAAATTCTTCGGCCCCGGGTACTTCAAAGAGCTCAAGGGCCCTCTCGGCGACATCGAGTTGCTCGCATGCGGTGGTGTCAGCGCCGAAAACCTGGGCGATTTCTTCGCCTGCGGCGCCTCGGCTGTCGCCTTCGGAGGCAGCGTATTCCAGCCGAAATGGCTCTCCGAGGGACGGTTCGACCGCATCGGCGACGCCGTTCGATCGCTGATCGAGTCCTACCAGCGACGACCCGCCTGAAACTCTGGCTCGTCGCCGGACCGCGCCCCACCCCCTTGGCGATGGTCGACAGAACCTTTAATTCTCGTGATGCTCGGACGGCCGCAGTGCTACACTAGCCGCAGGGCAGAACGAAACGGGAGCGATCAAAAGAACATGAGCGATGACGACAAGAAGACAAACGGACACGGTAGCTGGTTGACCTACCGGCCCGAAATCAAGGTGCTCGACTGCACCATTCGCGACGGCGGGTTGATGAACGACCACCGCTTTCCGGATGAAGTGGTGCGCGCGGTTTACGATACGTGCGTCGCCGCCGGCATCGACTATCTGGAGCTCGGCTACAAGAATTCCAAAGAGCAGTTTCCCAAAGCCGACTTCGGCCCTTGGAAGCACTGCGACGAAGAGGATCTACGCCGCATCGTCGGGGACAACGACACCGACGTAAAGCTCTCCGCGATCGCCGACGCCGAGAAGTCGGACTACCAAAAGGACATTCTACCGGCCGACCAAAGCGTCCTCGATATGATCCGGGTAGCGACCTACATTCACCAGATCCCGGTGGCGCTCGAGATGATCCACGACGCGCACGAAAAGGGATACGAGACGACCGTCAACATCATGGCCGTATCGACGGTGCAGGAGAACGATCTCGAAGAAGGCCTCGAAGTGCTCGCGCAGTCGCCGGTCGGCACGATCTATCTGGTCGACAGCTTCGGGTCGTTCTACTCCGAGGAGATCCGCGACCTCACCACCCAGTATCTCGAGGCGTGCAAGGCGAGTGGCAAACAGGTCGGCATCCACACCCACAACAACCAGCAGCTGGCCTACGCCAATACCATCGAAGCGGTGGTGCAAGGCGCCAATCGCCTCGATGCGACCATGGCCGGACTCGGGCGCGGCGCCGGCAACTGCCCGCTCGAGCTACTGATCGGCTTCTTGAAGAACCCGAAGTATCGACTGCGGCCGATTCTCGATTGCGTCGAGAAGCACATCATGCCGCTACGTGAGTCGATGCACTGGGGCTTTGATTTGTCGTACATGCTGACCGGACTACTCAACCAACATCCGCGCGCGGCAATGAGCCACCTCGACAAGCCGGCCGCAGACCGCCCCGAGATCGTCAAATTCTACGACGAGGTGATGGAAGTCTGAATCGGCG
>JANQHZ010000336.1 GCA_028282445.1 Candidatus Binatia bacterium
GCGCGCATCGTCGGCTCGCTGTCGGTATCGAGTCTCGCCGCCGAGGACGGTGGACTGATCGGCCAGAACGTCGTCTTCGCAGTCGACGAGAACGCCACCGTCTACGGCATCGGCACCGAGGACGGCGAGCTGGTGAACTTCTGCCAGACCGACAACCGCGCCTGCGCCCCGAGCACTTGCACGGACGAAGGCTCGTGTCTCGAGCAAAACCGCTGCGAGGACTCACTCGACCCGTGCGCGAGCGAGGCCGATTGCGATGAAGGCGAGGAGTGCAACACCGGCTTTTTCTGCGGCGAGCCCATCGAAGGTCGAGAATGCCCGGACCGAACCTACGAAGAGTGCTGCGAGGGCGAGGAGACCCCGGAAGATAGGAGCGACTGCATACGCAACAAAACCCTGGCCTGCACCGAGGATTTCGAGTGCGTTCCTCGCAACGACGTTCGATGTGTCCGCGATCTATGTATCGAAGACGACGAGGAAGACAGCGACGGCTTGTGCCGGCGCGAGGCCAAGTACAGCATGGCGCCGACCGGCAGCGAGATCTTCGGGTCGATCGCGGTGTCGACCGACTCGATGGTGACCGCCGTCACCAAAGACGGCCGGCTGTGCGTACGCGGCCTCGACGGCTCGATCCCGGACGGACGCTGCAGCCGCACCAACGCCATCTGCGCGCCCGACAGCTGCGGGCTCGGCGACCGCTGTTGCGTCAACCCCGCCGACTGCTGCCCCGACGGTGAAACTCAGTGCGACGCGCTTGGACGTTGTATCAACGCTCCCGAAAGGGCGTGCAGCGCAGACAGCTGCGAAGAGGACGACGAAGGCTCCTGCGAAACGATCTGGCTCAACACACTCTGCTTCGATTCCCTCGAGCCCTGCGCGCAGGACAGCTGCGGGCCGGGCGACCAATGCTGCGTCGATCCGGAAAACCAAGACTGCTCGGAAGATGACATCGGCCGCTGTATCGGCAACTCCTCGCTGCCCTGCGCACCCGACAGCTGTGACGACGGCGAAGGCCCATGCGTTCTGTTGAACGGCGCCGAAGCGGACGACGCCGGTTGTATTGAGTTCGAGAACTTCGCGATCAGCGATGAGCTCGACGATGCGCTTCCCGACGGGATCGAAGTCGGCACCGCACCGGCCGCTGCTCCGGTGATCGATTCCGGCGGAACCATCCTGATCATGACCGACAAAGGTATTGCGAGAATCGAATGAGCCGAACCTACGCCGCCCTCTCGATCGCCGTCTGCGTTCTCCTAATGGCCTGCGGCAGCGACGACGGACTGCAGTGCGAGCTCGACGACGCGACCACGCTTTCCGCGTCGGACTGGCCGAGCGCGCGCCACGACCCGCAGAACACCGCCCGGGTGACGGGCCTGATCGGGCTCGAGGCACCGACCGCGAGCTGCATTTTTCCGAGGCCGGCTGAGGGAGAGCCCTGTGACGACAGCGGCAGCCCAATCTCGACGGCCGTGATCGTCTCGACGGCGACGACCGACGAGGACGGCGTGCCCCTCCCCCGCCCAGCGCCGGCCCGGCTCACGATCGGTGCCGAGGACGGCCTCATTCGCCAGACCGACCTGGACGGGGTGGTGCAGGAGGTCGAGTTCGAAATCAACTTACCGTCGGCACCGAATACGACTCTGCTCGGCGCCGACGGATCGATCTTCGCGACCGACCGCGGTGGCGGAGTCCGGAGATTCGCCGAGGTCGACGGCGAGCAGCTCTTCACCGCGTCGCTGCTCGAAGAGATCTCGATCGCGCCCAACCTCGGGCCGGACGGCGTGCTCTACACCGGAACCGTCGGGGGACTCTTTGTCGCCGCCTGTCCAAACGGTGCGTTCCGCTTTTCCGCCAGCGTCGGCGAGATCTCGGTCTCGCCCGCGATCACCGCCAACGAGGACGAGGACCGCGATCCCGACAAAGGCGACAACATCGTGCTGGTAGCCTCCGACAGCGGGCGCATCAACGCGTTCGAGGACGAGGACGGCGACGTTCTCTGGACCTTCTTCACCGGCGGTAGACTCGACCAATCCTCCCTCGTGGTCGACACGACCAGAGGCAGCGGCAACAGCATCTTCATCGTCGCAGACAATCAGGGCCAAATCTTCGCCGGCTTTCTCGCCAACGGCCAGCCGCGCCTACCTTCTCCGCGCTGTCTCCTCTCCGGAGAAGAGTGCGACCCCACCGGCGACGATTGTACCGACGAAGAAGGGGACGCCTGCTCGGCCGACCTGATTCCTTATCGCGCCGCGCGCTGCGTCGTATCGGCTAATCTGTGCAGAACGGGAGCGGATTGCGACACGACCGACCCGGTGGATGTCTGTGTCGGCGAACGAACCACTGCCGAGGCCGCGCTCGGGCAGAGCCACTACTATCTGGCCACCGAAGGGGTGCAGAGCGTCAGCGGCATCATCGTCAGTCCGGGCTCGCTCTACGCCTTCCCACTCGACTTCGCCGGCGGCGGCCCCGATTGGACCTGGACGTTGCCCGAC
>JANQHZ010000342.1 GCA_028282445.1 Candidatus Binatia bacterium
CGCCGCCGGCACATGCGGGGCTCCGTTGTGTCGATCGCCCCGGCGGTGCTACCTGTTTCGCATGGCGGAGCGGCGGCGGTAGAGATGTCGGTGGAAGCGGTTTCGGGGCGGAGCGGCGAGCGGCGGATCCAGGTGCTGCCGGATGTCATCGCCAACCAGATCGCCGCCGGAGAGGTCGTCGAACGACCCGCTTCGGTAGTCAAGGAGCTGGTCGAGAACTCCCTCGACGCCGGCGCCGGCCGCGTCGTCGTCGAGCTCGAACAGGCCGGCAGCGCTTTGATCGCCGTCATCGACGACGGCGAGGGGATGTCGCGCGACGACGCGGTGTGCGCGTTCTCCCGTCACGCAACCAGCAAGCTGACCGGAGTGGACGACCTGCTCAGCATCTCGACGCTGGGCTTCCGCGGCGAAGCCCTCGCCAGTATCGGAGCGGTCGCCGAAACGACGATGGTGACCCGCCGCCGCGACGACCTCGCCGGAACCCGGGTCGTCGTGCGCGAGAGCGAGATCGTCGAGGTTGTCGAGGCCGGTGCTCCGGCCGGTACCCGCATCGAGGTGGCGAACTTGTTCGCCAACACCCCAGCGCGTCGCAAGTTCCTGCGCGCTCCGGCAACCGAGGTCGGGCACGTCAGTGAGCTCCTGACCCGCCTGGCCCTGGCCTGGCCGCAGGTTGCGTTTCGACTGACGCACAACGGGCGAAGCTTGATGGACCACAGCGCGGTCGAGGAACACTCGGAGCGCGTGCGTCAGGTTCTGCGCGCGGAGCGATCGCAGGCGTTGCTCAGCTTCCGTCACCAGACCGCGACGGGTTCGGTGCACGGCTGGATCAGCAACACCCAGCTGACCTTTCCGAGTCAGCGACAGATCTTCACGTACGTCAACCGACGGTATGTTCGCGACAAGGTAGTCACCCACGCACTGCTCGCCGGCTACAGCACGCTGTTGATGCACGGCCGCTATCCCGCCGCTGTCGTCTTCGTCGAGGTCCCCTATGACGAGGTCGATGTCAACGTTCACCCCGCAAAGTCGGAAGTACGCTTTCGGCGCTCGGGCGCGGTCCACGATCTGCTCGTGCAGGCGGTCCAGAAACGATTGCGTTCCGACGACGTCGATCGGCGCGCCGTCGACAACGCAGCACCGGCCGCGCGGGAAGGGGCGTCGCTCGGGCAGATCCCCCTGCGACCGATGGCGGCGCCGCCGACCCGCCTCGGCTTGCGTCCGTCGGCGGGCGTTTTTCCGGGACCGTCGCCGACTGCCGTTCCGGCCGGCGCGCCGAGCGTCGCGGCGGGCTTCGAAGCGGTGGGACAGGCCGCTCCGTCCGAGGCTGGTGGGTTCTTCGGCCAGCTGCAGCTCCTCGGTCAGGTGTTCGGCGGCTACCTGATCTGCCAGGGCGAAGATCAGTTGGTGATGATCGACCAGCACGCGGCGCATGAGCGAGTGATGTTCGAGCGGCTGCGCGATTCGCAGCGCGACGGTGTGGTGCCTCGCCAGAGATTGCTGGTTCCGGTCGTCGTCGATCTGGGCGCGCGCGAAGCGGCCTTGCTGCGCGATCACCTCGACCGTTTGTCCGAGCTCGGCTTCGAAGTCGAGCCGCACGCCGGCGACTCCTTCGCCGTGCGCGCCGTGCCTGCGCTGCTCGGCGATAGCGACGCGGCCACCCTGGTGCGCGATCTCGCCGAGGACCTGGTCGAGATCGGCCGCTCGCGTCGCCTCGACGAAGCCAACGAATCGATCTTGTCGCGGCTGGCTTGTCACAGCGCCGTGCGCGTCGGCCAGGGCATGACCGCTGATCAGGTTCGCGCGCTCCTACGCGCGATGGACCACACCGACTTCTCGGGGCACTGCCCGCACGGGAGGCCGTCGTTCATCACTCTGGGCCGCGGCGACCTGGAACGCTGGTTCAAACGTACTTAGCCCGCAATAGTCTTCGATTGCGAGCCGGCGCCGCTGTCACGAAATCTCGCTGGTTTCCATTGGAATGAGCTTCCGCGGGCGCCCTTTACTCGCCGCAACAGTCTTCGATCTGGAGCCGGCGCCGTTGTCTCGAAAGCGCGGTCGGTTTCAATCGTCACCGAGATCGAGGCAAAGGCTTAGGCGGAGGCGAGGCTGAGGGCGGTGGTCGCGCCAAGCGCGACTGCTATTTCTGTGGCCGATGCATTCCGACCACCCTTAGCCTCTGCCTCGCTTCCGCCTGAGACTTGGTGAGCGTCCGCTCTTCTCGGCAAGATTCGATTCTCGACACCGCCGAGAAGTGGTGACTTTGTCGAGCCGGCGCCGCTTGTTCGTAAGCTGTGGACGGGTCTACGCCATTCCTCGAGGCACTTCGTCCGCTGGCCGGTCGGTGCTAGCCTGCCGGGATGGGCGTCTCGACCTGGGCAATCGTCGGTCCGACCGGAACCGGCAAGACCGAGCTGTCGATGGCGGCGGCAGCGATGCTCGATGCCGAGATCGTCAACTGCGATTCGCGACAGATCTACCGCGGTCTCGACATCGGCAGCGCCAAACCGTCGCTCGAGTTGCGAGAGCAGGTCCCGCATCATCTCTTCGACGTGGCCGATCCCGACGAGGTGTTCGACTGCGCACGCTATCGCGACATGGCGCGCTCGGCGATCGCTGCGATCCACGCGCGTGGCCGGGCGGCCTTGTTGGTTGGTGGAACCGGACTGTACCTGAAGGCGCTGCGTTTTGGCCTGTTCCCCGGACCTCCGCGTGACGACGGGCTGCGCTCGACGCTGGAGACGCGCGAGACCGAGTCGCCAGGAGTGCTCCATCGAGAGCTTGCTGAGGTCGACCCGCCGGCGGCCGAACGAATTCACCCCAACGATCGGGTGCGCGTCGTGCGGGCTCTGGAAGTCTACCGCCTGACCGGAAGGCCGCTGTCGTCGTGGCAGAGCGAGCACGCCTTCCGAGGCGACGAGTTGGAGATGCGGGTCGTCGGTTTGGAGATGCCGCGCGAGCGGCTCTACCGCCGCATCGATGCGCGCTGCCGGGCGATGATGGAGGGTGGGCTGATCGAAGAGGTGACGGGCCTTCTCGCCGCCGGCTACGGTGCCGATACGCCGTCGCTCAGCAGTATCGGCTACCGTGAGACGATGGCCTACTTGCAAGGCACCTTCGGTTTCGACGAGGCGGTCGCGCGGATGGCGCGCGCGACGCGACGATTCGCCAAGCGCCAATCGACCTGGTTTCGAGCCGATTCCTCGGTGCGTTGGATCGATGCCGAGTCGGCGGATGCCCGCGACCTGCTGGACGGCTGAGCGCGCTGCCGAAGACTCGTCGCGCCGTCGGCGACGCGCCCGCCGTTGCATTCCACCCCCCCATGCGCTAGCTCACGGGGCCCGGCCGGTTCGGCCAATTTCTCTCGGATTTTCGGTCGTTTCCGCGGACGAGGCCGGTGCGGGCGAGGTCGTTCTGAAGTGCCCAAGAAGGCGTCCATAGAAACCCTGCGTGCCGGGATCGACAAGATCGATCGGCAGCTCATGGTATTGCTGAACCGTCGCGCCCGGCTGGCGATCAAGATCGGCGAGCACAAAGCGCGCAGCGGCAGCAAGGTGTACGCCCCGGACCGCGAGAAGCGGGTATTCCAGAAGTTGCACGAGGCCAACCAAGGTCCGCTGAGCGACAAGCACCTGCAGGCGATTTTTCGCGAGGTGATTTCGAGCTGCCTCTCGCTCGAGAAACCGCTGCGAGTAGCCTTTCTCGGTCCGGCCGGGACGTACTCTCAGCAAGCGGCGACCGCGCAGTTCGGATCGGGGGCCGAGCTGGTTCCGGCAGGCTCGATCGATTCCATCTTCGACGAGGTCGAACGCGGTCGGGCCGACTACGGCGTGGTGCCGGTCGAGAATTCGACCGAAGGCGTCGTCGCCCAGACGCTCGACCGCTTCATTTCCTCGCCGCTCGAGATCAAGGCGGAGGTTCTGCTGCGGGTTGATCACTGCATGCTGGTCAGAAAGGGCAAGCGTCGAACACCCGAGAAGATCGTTTCCCATGCCCAGTCGCTGGCGCAGTGTCGCGACTGGCTGGCGCGCTCGTATCCGAATGTCCCGATCGAGGAAGTCTCGAGTAATGCCGAGGCTGCGCGGCAGGCGGCGAGCGACCCAAAGGTCGCGGCGATCGCGGGACGGCAGGCGGCCGAGCGCTTCCGTCTCGAGGTGATCGCCGAGAACATCCAAGACTTGCCCAACAATGTGACCCGCTTCCTGGTGGTCAGCCCGGACGCACCGAGTCCGCGCTCGGGCGACGACAAGACCTCGGTGCTGTTCGCGGTTCCACACGAAGCGGGAGCGCTGTTCAAGGTGCTCGAAGCCTTTGCCAAGGAGCGCATCAATCTCAGCACGATCGAGTCTCGACCGCTGCGCGGCCGTGCCTGGGAGTACGTGTTTTTTCTCGACCTGGCCGGGCACGTTTCCGACCGCGGGATGAAACGAGCGTTGGCGGTACTCGAGCGGCGCGCCCTTTTCGTCAAGGTGCTCGGTTCCTACCCGGCTTGGCGCTGGCCCGACGCGAAGGACAAACGGTGAAGCCGCCGCCGACCAAACCCTGGATCCTCGATCTGACGCCGTACCCGCCGGGCAAGCCGATCGAGGAGGTCGAGCGCGAGTACGGGGTGCGCGATTCGGTCAAGCTTGCGTCCAACGAGAATTCGCTCGGTCCATCGCCGAAGGCGATCGAGGCGATGCGCGCGGCGGCCGCGGACGTCCACTACTATCCCGACGGCGGCGCGTTCTACTTGCGCCGGGCGTTGGCCGAACGGCTCGGAGTGCCAGACGACTGGCTGATGTTCGGCAACGGATCCAACGAATTGATCGAGCTGCTGGTGCGCGCCTTCGTGTTCGAACACGACGAAGCGGTCGTCGCCGAACACGCTTTCGTCATCTACCGGATGGCGGTGCAGGCCCAAGGCGGTCGCACCCCGACCGTTGCGGCGAGGGACTACGGACACGACCTCGAAGCGATGGCGGCGGCGATCACGCCAGCGACCCGTGTCGTTTTCCTCGCCAACCCGAACAACCCGACCGGCACGGTTTTCCTCGCCGAAGAGTGGCGGCGCTTCCTCGAGGCGATTCCGCCGCGGGTGTTGGTGGTGATGGACGAAGCGTATGCCGAGTACGTCACCGATGCGGAATACCCGGATTCGATTGCAGCCGCGCGGGCCGGGCGGCCGGTCGTGGTATTGCGCACGTTTTCCAAGATCTATGGTCTGGCCGGGCTGCGCATTGGCTATGCGGTCGCGTCTCCCGAGATTCTCGACGTGATGAATCGGCTGCGCGCGCCCTTCAACGTCAACCTGCTCGCGCAACGCGCGGCGCTGGCGGCGCTCGACGACAGCTCCCACCTCGAGCGTACGCGTGAGATGAACGCGGCCGGAATGCGCCTCTTGTCCGAGGGGCTGTCGGCACTCGGGGTGGGCTTCGTTCCGAGCAGTGCCAATTTTCTTCTCGTGCGGGTCGGCGATGTCGACGCGGTCAACGAAGGCTTGCTGCGGCGCGGAGTCATCGTTCGACCGGTCGGGGTCTACGGGCTCCCCGAGCACGTTCGGGTGACGATCGGCAGCGCCGAAGAGAATCAGCGGTTTTTGGAGGCACTCGCCGCGGTTCTGGGGCGGACGTCGGGAGGCGACGTTGCTGTTTGATCGCGTCGCGGTGATTGGTGTCGGCTTGATCGGCGGATCGCTGGCGCTCGCCGCGCGGCGCGCAGGACTGATCGGCGAAGTGGTCGGGGTCGGGCGCGGCGCGAGCAACCTCGCCGACGCGCGTGCGCTGGGGATGGTCGACCGCACCACCTCCGACCTCGGTGAGATCGGCCCGGTCGATCTGGTCGTGTTGGCGGTGCCGGTGCGCACGACCGGCGAAATCGCGCGTTCGCTCGCGGCATCGATCGAGCCCGGAACCGTGGTTACCGACGTCGGCAGCGTCAAGCAGTGGGTAGTCGAAGAGTGTACCGAGGCTCTGCCGGCGAGTTGTCCATTCGTCGGGGCCCATCCGATCGCCGGCAGTGAGCGCACCGGCGCAGCCGCGGCCTGCGCCGATCTATTCGAGGATTCGGTGTGCGTGGTGACGCCGGTTGATGCGACCCCGCCGCCGGCGCGCGATGCGATCATCGAGCTCTGGCGTGGGGTCGGCGCGCGGGTCCACGAGATGACGCCGAGCGACCACGATCGGGCGCTGGCTTGGACCAGCCACCTCGGCCACGTTTTGTCGTACGCCCTCGCTCACGCCCTCGCCGGGGCCGGCGACGTGCTGCCGCTGGCCGGTCCCAGTCTGCGCGAGATCACCCGCATGGCTGGCGGCAGCACGCCGATGTGGCGCGACATCTTTCTCTCCAACGATCGAGCCGTGTTGGCGACGATCGACGAGTTTTCGAGCTCGCTCGGGGATCTTCGGGCGGCGATCGAAGGCGGCGATGCCGCCGCCGTCGATGCCCTGCTCGATCACGCGTTGGCGACCCGGCGTCGAATCGTGGAGGACTCGTGAGCGTAGCGGACGAACGCGCGATCCTTCCCATGTCGGCGCCGCCCGACGCCTCGGTGCGGGTTCCGGGGTCGAAATCGATCACTAACCGCGCGCTTCTCCTGGCGGCGCTCGCCGACGGTCCGTCGACCCTTTCCGGGGCGCTATTTAGTGACGACACGCGCTACATGGCCACTGCCCTTAATCTTCTGGGGATCTCGGTATCGGCCGATGAGCGGGAGAGCTGCCTGCGGGTCGCCGGCGGCGGCGGCGCCTGGCCGGCGTCCGACGCCGACCTTTTCGTCGGCAACGCCGGCACCGCGATGCGCTTTCTGGTCGCGGCGCTGGCATTGGGCCATGGCCGATTTCGAATCGACGGCAGCGAGCGCATGCGAGAGCGCCCGGTCGCGGCGCTGGTCGATTCACTCAACCAACTCGGAGCCGACGTAGAATGCGAGTTCCAGAACCAGTCGCCGCCGGTGATCGTCCGCGCGCGCGGCCTGCGTGGCGGCCGCGCCGAGATCGATGCTTCGCGCAGCAGCCAGTTCCTCTCGGCGCTCCTGCACGTCGCTCCCTATGCGCAAGAGGACGTCGAAATCGCCGTCACCGGCGAGCTCATCGCACAGCCCTATGTAGCGATGACACTGAGGGTCATGGAGCACTTCGGCGTCAGCGTCGAGCGCGACGACCTGCGCACGTTTCGCATCGCCGCCGGTCAGCGCTACCGAGCGGCGGACTACGCAATCGAACCAGACGCATCCGGCGCGCACTACTTCTGGGCCGCCGCCGCACTGACCGGCGGCCGCGTACGGATCGAGGGGCTCGGCGTCGACTCGATGCAGGGCGACATCGCGTTCGTCGACATGCTGGAGCGTATGGGGGCTTCGGTGGAGCGCGGCGAATCGTACATCGAAGTACGCGGGCGCGGGCCGTTGGCCGGTGTCGACGTCGACATGAACGCAATTTCCGACACATCGCCGACGCTGGCGGTGCTGGGGGCGTTCACGACGTCGCCTCTGACGATCCGCAACGTTCGCCATCTCCGTTGGCAGGAGAGCGATCGTCTCCACGCGGTCGCGACCGAGCTCGGTCGACTCGGCGTAAGGGTGGAGGAGCGTGAGGACGGTCTCACCGTCTATCCCGCCACGCCCAAGCCGGCGGCGGTGCACACCTACGACGATCACCGCATCGCCATGAGCTTTGCTCTGGTGGGTCTGGTGGTCGAAGGGGTGCGGATCCGCGACCCCGGTTGTGTTGCCAAGACGTTTCCCGATTACTTCGAACGACTCGAGGAGATCCGCCCATGAAACCGCGAGTCATCGCCGTCGACGGCCCCGCCGGGGCCGGCAAGAGCACGGTCAGTCGTCGCCTCGCGCGCGAGCTCGGCTTTCAGTATGTCGATACCGGCGCGATGTACCGCGTCGTCGGCCTGGTCGCCCACCGCGAAGGCGTGAGCTTCGAAGACTCCCAAGCTCTAGAAAAGCTCTGCGACAGTCTCGACCTGCGTTTCGAGGAACGCGACGACGGTCTGCACACACTTGCAAATGGGCATGACGTGTCGCACGAAATCCGGTCTGCCGAAGCGGGCGATTACGCTTCGAAGGTGTCGGTGATGCCGATCGTGCGCGAACGCCTGGTCGCTCTACAGCGCTCGATGGGGGAGGCCCGACCGACGGTGATGGAGGGGCGGGATATCGGTACGGCGGTATTTCCCGACGCGCCGCTGAAGATCTTCCTGGGGGCGTCTGTCGACGAGCGGGCGCGCCGGCGTTGCGCCGACCTGGCCGACCGCGGCGATCCCGCCGATCAAGACGAGGTCGCTCGCCAAATTGCCGAACGCGACGCTCGCGATAGCCAGCGCGCCCACTCGCCGCTGCGACCCGCACAGGACGCTTTGACGGTTGACACAACCGACGAGCCGGCCGACGCCGTCGTGGCTCGAATCCTGGCATTGGCGATCGAGCGGGAGATCCCTTGAATATCGTATCCGGCAGGGGTAATGGTCACGGATCTTCTTCTCTCAGGGGGTACTCCTAAATGAATTCTGAGCCCAAAGTGGCCGCAGACATGGGCGGCGACGATGAGTTTCGTCGACTGTTCGAAGAAAGTCTTCGGTCCGTAAAGCCGGGCGAGGTCGTGTCGGGCCGCGTTGTCCAGGTTACGCGAGATCACGTCACGGTCGATATCGGCTACAAGTCGGAAGGACAGATCCCGATCCGGGAGTTCTCCGATCGCGGCGGCACCCTGCTGGT
>JANQHZ010000354.1 GCA_028282445.1 Candidatus Binatia bacterium
TGATGCTCGACAACTCGGGGTACCTCCAGCCGCGCGAAGGGAAGGTCACTCTGTCGCCGAAGGGAACCCGGAAAATCGGCCAGCTCGCTCTACGCGACATCTACCAGACGTTACTGCGCGACCGCGCCGGCGGACACTCGTCGGATCACCGCGGACTCTCCGAAGTGCGGCCGGAGCTGACGCGGCGCTACCGCTACGGCGATCCGCTTTCGGTCGACGTCGTGCGAACGCTGAAGAACGCGATGGCGCGCGGCTCGGTATCTCCTATCAACGTCCACCCGGACGACTTCGAGATCATGGAGACGCTTCACTCGACTACCAGCTCGACCGTGCTCCTGCTCGACATGAGTTGGTCGATGAGCTGGGAGGGACGTTTCGCTGCGGCCAAGCGAGTTGCGCTGGCGATGGAGAGCCTCATCCGAACGAGGTTCCCGCGCGACTATTTTTCGGTCGTCGGGTTCTATACCCGCGCCAACGAGTTGCGTCCCGCCGACTTGCCCGAGGCGAGTTGGAACATGGGCGATCCCTTCACCAATCTGCAGGACGGATTGCGCCTCGGACGCGACTTGTTGCGGCGCCACCCGAGTCCGAACCAGTACATGATCGTGATCACCGACGGTCAGCCGACCGCGTACTTTTCACGTGGCCGGCTGTACTGCGAGTGGCCCCTGTCGTTCGGCGGCCTCAGCATGCGGGCGGCAAAGGAAACCCTCAAGGAGGTCGAGCGCGTGACCCGGCAGGGCATCGTCATCAACACCTTCATGCTCGACGACAGCCCGAGCCTGCGCTCCTTCGTCGAGCAGATGACCCGTATCAACAAGGGGCGCGCTCTCTTCACCCGCCCCGACCGCCTCGGCGAATACCTGCTGGTCGATTACATTTCTCGGAAACGCAAGAAGATCTAGGCGTTCCGCCTAGATCTTCTTGCGAGCCCAAAAGCGGGCTCCGCCCGCGTCCCAAGAGCCGCGCTTCGCCGGCTCGTCCCAAGCTCCCGCTCCGCGTTCGCGTCCCAAGAGAACGCAGCGCGTTCTCGAAGGCGGTGAGCCGATCGCGCCGAAGGCGCTTGGGCCGCCGCGAGAGCGGCTTTGGGCGAGCGGCGGAGCCGCGCTTGGGACGCGGGAGCGTAGCGACCGCTTTGGGCTTGCGTTCAACCGCACGCGCTAAACGCGTGCGGTTGAACGCGGGGTGGGCTCGGGATACCCGTGGGCCGTGGCTACGTCGGGGGCGAAGGCGGAGAAGGCGAAGGCGGGGACGAAGCGCGGGCCAAAGATTACGCCGATGCTCGAGCAGTACCTGCGAGCGAAGAGCGAAAATCCGGACTCGCTATTGTTTTTTCGTCTCGGCGATTTCTACGAGCTCTTTTTCGAGGATGCGGAGACGGCGGCGCGTGTGCTCGACATTACGCTGACGACCCGCAGCAAGAAGGACGACGTACCGATTCCCATGTGCGGGGTCCCGCACCACTCGGTCCAGGGCTATGTCGCCAAACTGCTGGCGGGCGGCTACCGGGTTGCGTTGTGCGATCAGGTCGAGGAGGCCGGCGGCGGCAAGAAGCTGGTGGCGCGTGAGATCGTGCGCGTGATGACGCCGGGTACGGTTACCGAGGAAGAGTATCTCGACCCCAAGCAAGCCAACTACCTGGTCGCGGTCTGTGGGCGGGATGGAGCGTATGGCGTTGTCTGGGCCGATCTCTCGACCGGAGAGATGCGGCACAGCGCGGGTCGCGACGATGATGGGCTGCGCGATTTGCTTCTCCAATTGGCGCCGCGCGAGATTATTCTTTCGGAATCTTCGAAGGATTTGCGTGCCGTCGTGTCGGCGGCGGTGCCCAACGTCATGATCAGTCCGGTCGCGTCGGAGCGTTTCGATGCCCGGGCGGGCGCCGACTGGGCAGGGCGTGGCGGTCAGGGCGACGAATTGGACGACGTCGTGTCGGCGGCCCTCGGCGGTGTCATCTGGTACCTCGAGCAGACCCATCGCGCCAGTCTCGACCACTTGCGAAACCCGACCGAGATCGACGCGGCAGCGGCACTTGCGGTCGACGAGGCGACGCGGCGCAACCTCGAGCTCTTTGCTACGACCCGAGGTGAAAAGAGGGGCTCGCTGCTCGCGGTGATCGACCGGACGGCTACGCCGATGGGTGGGCGCCTCCTGCGCGACTGGATGCTGGCTCCGCTCACCGACGTTCAGGCGATCGGCGCGCGCCTCGACGCGTTAGAAGCGCTGGTGCGGCAGCCGACCCGGCGCGACGAGCTGCGGCGCCTACTTGGTGGAATCGGCGACCTCGAGCGATTGACCTCGCGACTGGCTTCGAGGCGCGTCCACGCGCGCGACCTGCTCGGTCTCGCTGCCGCCCTGGATACCGTGGCGACGGTGCGGGGTTTGTTCGCGGCAGACGACCCCGAGGCGCTCAAGGCGGCGGCTGCCCGGCTCGACGATCTGCCGGCGATGCGCCAGCGCGTCGTCGCCACCATCGATCCGGATGCGCCGCTCAAGCCGCGACCGGGGACCTTGGTGCGCCCCGGTGCGGATCCGCGCGTCGACGAGCTGCGCGAGCTGGCGCACAGTGGCAAGAGGTACCTGTCCGAGCTCGAAACGCGCGAACGCTCCCATACCGGAATCGCTTCGCTCAAGGTCAAGTACAACAATGTGTTCGGTTACTACATCGAAGTAACCAAGGCGAATCTTCGCCATGTGCCGGAGCATTACCGGCGCAAGCAGACGACTGCCAACGCCGAACGCTTCGTGACCGACGAGCTCGAGTCGTACGAGGCAAAAGTGCTCGGCGCCGAGGATAAGCTGAGTGCGCTCGAAGCGCAGATCTTCGACGAGCTGGTCCGTGATCTAGCGCAGCTGCACGATTCTCTTGGCGAGACGGCTCGCGGGCTCGCACAGGTCGACGTCTACGCCGGGCTGGCGCAGATTGCCGATGAGAGCGCCTACGTACGCCCGCGTGTGCACAGCGGCCGAGGGCTTCGCATTTCCGAAGGCCGCCATCCGGTGGTCGAAGCGATGGCGGGCCGGTCCGGCTTCGTCGCCAACGATTGCGAGCTCGACCCCGAGTCCAGGCAGATCCTCATCCTCACCGGACCGAACATGGCTGGGAAATCGACTTACTTGCGGCAGGTAGCGTTGATTACGCTGATGGCGCAGGTGGGGAGCTTCGTGCCCGCCGGCGAGGCCGAGATCGGCATCGTCGACAGGCTGTTTACGCGCATCGGCGCTGCCGACAACCTCGCCGGCGGCGAGTCGACCTTCATGGTGGAGATGAAGGAGACCGCCAACATCGTGCGCCAGCTCACCGACCGCAGTCTGGCGGTGCTCGACGAAATCGGCCGGGGCACCAGCACCTTCGACGGGATCTCGATCGCCTGGGCTGTGGTGGAGCATCTTCACGATGCCGAGACTCGCCCGCTGGTGCTCTTTGCCACCCACTATCACGAGCTCACCGACCTGAGCCGTACCCACCCGCGTGCGCACAACCTCTCGGTCGCGGTGCGGGAGTGGAAAGGCGACGTGCTCTTCCTGCGGCGTGTCGTCGACGGCCCGGCTAGCCAGAGCTACGGGATCCAGGTGGCCGCGCTGGCCGGCGTATCGCCGTCGATCGTGACCCGCGCCAAGGCCATCCTAGCGAATCTAGAGAAGAATGAGCTGACCGCCGCCGGCGAGCCGAGCTTGGCGCACGGGCGAGACGGTGATGGCGGCGACCAGCTCGCCCTCTTCGGACCGGGGCGCGATCCACTCCTCAAGGAATTGGCCGAGTTGGAGGTCGACAAGCTGACCCCGCTCGACGCTCTCAATCGTTTGCACGATCTGGTAGCGCGGGCGCGTCGCACCGACTGAGGCCTCCGCTGGCGGGAATGTCCGGTTGCTAGTCGCTCGAGATTCGGGTGGAATCTCAGGCGATGGTGGCCGAGGTCGATCAAGATTCCGTCAGCGCGGAGATTCTCCCCGGGTTGGAGCCGATTGCGTTCGACGGTCCGCGCGGCCGGGTGGCGCGCGACTATCTCAACCAGGCTCGCGAGCTTCTCTATCAGGAACACCTGGCGGGGGTTTCCGGGACCGCCATTGTGGGACGGTGGACGGACATCGTCGATCACGTCATCCGGTCGCTCTTCGAAACCGCTCACGCAGCGTACCGCGAGCGCAACGCGACGCTCGACCAGAAGTGTACCTTGATTGCGCAGGGCGGGTATGGGCGCGGGGAGCTCAATCCGTGGTCGGATATCGACCTCTTGTTCCTCCACCCGCACCGCGCCGATGCCTACGTCGAGACGGTTACCGAATCGGTGCTGTACGCATTGTGGGACACCGGTATGGAGGTCGGTCAGGCGGTTCGTAATATGCGCGACTGCGTGACCCT
>JANQHZ010000435.1 GCA_028282445.1 Candidatus Binatia bacterium
GTCGCCGAGTGCGGCGGATGCTTCCGGCGGCTTTTTCATGGACCGCGAACGACGCAGCACCCACTACCTGCCGTTCACCCGGGAGAGCGAGACGGAGCGTCGTCGCCTCCGCAAGCTCTGTGAACGGGTGGCCAAGCCGTACGCAGAACCGCAGGGCAAGCCGGGGGCGCAAAGGTCGAAGCGTCGTCGCGCGCCCAAGGCCGGAGCGGCCGGATAGCCTTCCTCCGATAGGCCGATGCGGCTGCCGCCGGCGATCTTGTCGGAACGGCGGCGCGCCCAACAGCCGCCTGCTCCGGGTCGGTGGCTGCAACTCGGCGCACATGGTATCGACTTCGCAGTCGTCTGGATCGACGACAACATCGACGTACGGAGGTCGCATGGCGCACGACATCGTGATTCGGGGTGGGCAGATCGTTGACGGTTCCGGTGCGGAGCCTGTTCCCGGCGACCTTGCGATCGACGATGGAGTCATCACGGCGGTCGGAGCCGTCGACGGCGCCGGAGATCGAGAGATCGACGCGGACGGTCATCTGGTGACCCCGGGTTTCGTCGATATTCACACGCATCTCGACGCTCAGATCGGCTGGGACCCGGACTGCACTCCAGTCAGCTGGCACGGGGTTACGACAGTCTTGATGGGCAACTGCGGCGTGACCTTTGCGCCTTGTAAGCCCGGTGATCGCGATCTTCTGGCCGGGATGATGGAGACGGTCGAAGACATACCGAAGAGCGCGATCTTGTCGGGGTTGCCATGGGACTGGGAAGGCTACGGGGGATACCTCGATGCGATCGATCGACTTCGTCCGGGGCTGAACGTCGCCGGTTTGGTCGGTCACTGCGCGGTTCGCTTCTACGTCATGGGCGAGCGCGCCGTCGAAGAGCAGGCGACCGACGACGAGAAGCGCGAGATGGCGCGGATCGTTGGGGAATCGATCGACGCCGGGGCGGTCGGCTTCTCGACCAATCGCTATCCGCCTCACGTATTGCCGGACGGGCGGGCGATCCCCGGGACCTATGCCGACGCATCGGAGCTGCTCGAGATCGCCCGAGCCGTCGGTCCACGCAACGCGCTGATGCAAAACGTCCTCGACTTCGAGCAGCTCGATTTCACGACGAAGTTGTTGCGCGACCTCGCCGCCACCACCGGGGGGCGTATCCTGTTCAGCTTCGGGGCCGGTCCCGATACGGAGTCGGGCCGCCGCAACGCCGACTATCTCGCGGGCCTTTGCGCCGACGGACTCGATATCTCTGCGGTGACGCAACCGCGCGGGTCCGGCTTCGTATTCGGCATGCAGGGGCTGTTACCCGCCGGTGGAAGTAAGTGGCGTGCGTTGCGCCGGATGGATTTCGCCGGAAGGATGGCGGCGATCCGCGACCCAGAGCTGTGCCGAGGCTTGGTCCAAGACGTCCGCGACGGCGTCAAAGCGGTGCCGGCCAACGAGATGTTCTGGATGGGCGACAGCGAGATTCCGGACTACGCCGGGGCGTCGGGTCAGTCGCTCGAAGCGATGGCGGCCGCGGCTGGAGAACATTGGGTGGAGACCTTTCTGCGTCTGTCGAGAGAGGCGGACGGCAAGGCGCTCTTCACCTATCGGATGTTCAACGTCAACATGGACGCGCTGCGCGATCTGCTGGAAAGTCCTCATGTCTTCCCGATTCTCGGTGATGCGGGTGCGCACGTATCGCAGATCATGGACGCCGGCTGGGCCAGCTTCGTGCTGTCGCACTGGGTTCGCCGCGAGGGGCTGTTCACGGTGGGCGAAGCGATCCGCCGCATGACTTCGGGCCCGGCTCGTATCATCGGACTCAAGGACCGGGGTGTGCTCGCCGCCGGCATGAAGGCCGATGTCAACGTGATCGATCTCGACGCGGTGACCGAGTACCAGCCCGAGATCGTCAACGACTTTCCGGGTGGAGCCCCGCGCTTCATCCAGCGCTCGAACGGTTACCGCGCGACCGTCGTCAACGGGGAAGTCAGCGTGATCGACGGCGAGCATACCGGCGTACGCGCCGGCGGCGTTCTTCGTCACGCCCCCTGACCAGGAGGTCCGAGCTGGAGGATCCGATTGGTCGCGTGTAGACGGCTGCCGCCTCACTTGGCCGCGTCGGCGAGCAATCTGTTTCTCTCGGCGACCGGTTCTCGCAACGGCTTCTTCCTCAGTCGGCCGACCTCGGAGGCGGTGTAGCCGGGTACGGGCGCTCGGCCGCCCATCTCGCGCAGCATCCAGTTGAGGAGCGCCGCCAGACGTTCGTCGCTCAG
The DNA here is from genome assembly GCA_028282445.1 of Candidatus Binatia bacterium. GTDB lineage: Bacteria > Desulfobacterota > Binatia > HRBIN30 > CADEER01 > CADEER01. The sequence goes on from JANQHZ010000435.1 coordinate 2,261, forward strand.
CGGCGCTTGGGCGACACCGGGAACCGATGCGAGGTACTCGCGCCCGCCGGGGATCGACAGCATCATTCCGGTTTCATCCAGAGCGGGGACGACCTCCGAGCCACTTCCATCGGGTTTGTGGCAGCCGGCGCAGTGCAGGACGTAGTCGTAGCGTTCCCCGGCGACGGCGCTGGTGGCGAGCACGGCCAGGCCCACGGTCACCACGGCGCGGGCGATCATTTTTCTGGCTGTGCCTCTTCGGCCAGACCGATGATGAGGGCGGTCGAGCAGTGATAGATCTGGCTCTTGGCGCCCGAGCACCAGTTGACGTCGTTGCTCCGGTAGGGGTGGTAGATCGGCCGATCGCCCTCGTTGCGGTTGCAGAAACAGCGCCCGCACATGCCGCGTCCGCAGCAGTCGTTGTACCAGATCGCATAGTCGCGCCCGTCCGCGGGGTTGCGGCAAGTGCCGATCCACGACACCGGCGCCATCTCGGTGCCGGGAGGGCAGGCGGTTTGGCTACCGCCGCAACAAGAGCACAGGAAGCCGTCGATCGAGCAGTGGCGCCAATACTCGCATTTGGTTGGGTCGCCGTCGGGGCCGTCGAGCTCGGGATCCTGGCCGGCGGCGTTGTGAGGAATCGCCGCGGCCGCGCCGATTCCGCGCGCCACCGGCAACAGTGGCAGCAGCGCTCCGCCTGCGAGAATGGTTCCGAGCCTCGAGAGGAAGCTGCGCCTGCCGGTACGACTCGCGACGCGACGCGCGGTGCGTTCGACCCAGCGATCGATCGAGCTCATGCGTTTCCTCCGTTCCCCATCGCTTCCAGTTCCGGCTGCTCGCGATCGAGGTAGTCCTGGATCGAAGCGACCCCCAGCCGTTGCGCTTCAAACAGACTCTCGACGTGCTCGCGGGTGTTGACCAGCCCCTTGGCACGAAGGACACCGTCGCCGTCGATCAGCGCCGCATACGGCAGCTTGGCGACTTGATAGCTGATGCCGAGGGTGCTCGACAGAACGTACGGAACGTCGCCCAGGCCTTGCTCGGCGACGAAGCGGCGGTGCTCGACGGGGTCTCCGTCGCTCGCCAACACGACCTCCATCGGGGGAGTTTCGCTAGCGGCCGTGCGGAGCACGGTCGGCAACAAGGATTTACAGACCGGGCAACTCGGCGACAGAAAGAAGAGCAGGGTGCCTCTGTCTCGCTGTCCGCCGACGCGCAGCTCTCCACCCGCGAGGTCGGTCAGGTCCAGCTCGGGGACGGCTTCGCCGACCCTCGGGCCGTGGTCGGTCACGAGCGCTCCGACTGGGGTGATCCGCTCGTGCAGCACCCCGATCTGGCGAACCAGTGCCAGCACGACCGCGCACAAAGCCACCAGCGCGATCCAGAGTAGGACATTCGATATGACCAGGGCATTCATTCGCCGAGGAACCTCACCCGCGGCCATGTCTCGAGCAGCCGGTTGGCGGCGACCCAGAGAATCGAGAGCGCCGCGCTGCACCCGGCGATCGCGATACCGTCGAGCCATTCGAGAGAGCGTATGCTCCTAGGGACGAGTAGGCATGCGGCCGCAGCGGCGAGGGTTGCGTTGCGCACCAGCAGCCACTCGCTCAGCGGCTGCCGGTGTCCCGGACCGAGGCAACCGCAGTCGATGTCGCGTCGCCCTCGCGCCAGGTTGATCGCGATCGCGCCGCTGTAGAGCGCCAGCAAGGCGAGTGCGCCGATCGGGGCGAAGGCGGTCGACGGTCGTACGAGCAGCAGGACGGCGATCAGGAGCTCGAGTTTCGGAAGAGCGATCGCCGCCAGCGGGCTAAGTGCCGCCGGGCCGATGCGGTAGTTGCGGACGGTGGCGGTGAAGCTGGCGAGGTCGCGCAGCTTGTGCACGGCGGCCGCGGCGAACATCGCCGCGATTGCGATGCGGATCGCGGCCTGCAAGGCCGGGTCGCCGAGCAGCGTCATGGTACGACCATCAGGGCGCCGCCGAGCCCGGTTTCTTCCAAGTAGCGCAGTAGCTTGCCGTCGAGGGCGTCGAAGACTCCTGCGCTGCCGGTCTCGCGGTGTCTTACGAACAACAGAGGGTCGGCGTCGCGGGTGACCACGACGCTGTGTACGCCCGGGCTCGGAACCAGAGTCTCGAGCAACCACCCGAGCGTGCTGTCGGGATCGATGCCTCCCATGCGGCGCAAGAACACGCCCAACAGCGAAGGCGGATCGATGACCTGGATCCGCTCGCGCTTGGCGAGGTCATAGGCCCAGATCTCCGAACCCGCGTCTTTGTGGGTACCGCTGCCGCCTTGGTGCACGACGGAAAAGAGCCTCCGACTCGGGCGGTGCAGAGCGAGATGCTGGATGCCGCCGATGCGCCACTGGTCGATGCGTTGGTCGGTGGTGAACAGCGACCACGGCTTGGCGGGTGCCGGCTTCGCCCCCGAGAAGTCGATCTCGTGGAGGTAGCCCTCGAAGGAAGCGAACAGCCACTTCTGCCCGTCGCGAGCTCCCTTCTCGGTGAGCGGATCCTCGACGACGTCGAAGAACTCGTCGCTGCCGGTCAGCTTCTGTTTGCGACCGACCTCGCTCAGCTCGACCGCCAACGCGGTGCCGTCTCCGCACAGCATTCCGAACTTGCGCGGGCCGACCGGATAGACGCCGGCGCAGCCGGCGGTGGTGATTTCGGTGACGAAACGCCGCCCGGGTAGGTCGACGACCGAGACCGTGTTCGACGGTTCCTGATTGAACACGACCAGGAATCGATCGCCGTCGAGCAAGGCGCCGAGGTTCAAGCCGTGGCCGACGTCTGCCGTCCGCGGCGGGATCTCGATCTCGCCGGTAATTTCGAGCGTGCGCGAGTCGTAGATGGTGATGAAGTCGCGTCGAGTGCCACGGTTGCCGCGTGAGTAGAAAGTCTCCATTACGTAGGTTTCGCCGCGTTCGCGGGAAACCAGTGGATGCCGCCCGGTCAAACTGCCGAGTTGATCGACGATTCCCAGCAACCGTCCGCTGTCCCCGTCATACAGCTTGGCATGCCGGAAGATCGGCTCGTTCAACCAGACCCAGTGATCGGATGCCTCGGGCAAGGTCAGCGACCGACCGACCTCGTCGGGGCGTACGTCGTCGGCGAGCGAGGCGATGGCGAGCGAGCAAAGCGCGATCGCCAGAGCACATCCGATCCGTTTGGCGCTGCGCGCTCCGCCGGCGAGCCGCCGCCGCGCCATAGGCATCCCGACGTGAGCCATGCGCGTCTACTAGCGCGGATCTGTGCGCAGGCCAAACCGGGCGGGTGACGCGCGTCGCGAGTTTGCGGATCGAGGGCCGCGAGCGCGATACTCGCGCGGAGGAGGTCCGAAAATGGCACGATACCGTGACGATCTGCCCCAGCTGGGCGGTGCCCCGTTTCTCACCGACGGCGGAGTCGAGACCACGCTGATGTTCCACAAAGGGATCGATCTCCCCGCAATGGCGGCGTTTACCCTGCTGCGAAGTCCGGCGAACGCGGCGACGGCGCGCGAATGTCTCGCTGAATACGCCCGCGTCGCCGTCGAGCGCGGCGTCGGGCTGATCCTCGAAACACTTACCTGGCGGGCTAGCTCCGATTGGGCGAGCCAGCTCGGCTACTCGCGCGAAGAGCTCGCCGAAGCCAACCGGCAGGCGGTCGAGATGTTGCTCGGGATCCGTGCAGAATATGCCAACCAGCGAACTCCCGTCGTCATCAGCGGCAACATCGGGCCGCGCGGCGATGGTTACGATCCCTCGCACCGGATGAGCGCGCATGAGGCCGAGCGGTATCACGCAGAGCAGGTCGCGGTATTCCGCGATTCGGAAGTCGACCTGGTCACTGCGCTTACGCTGAACTACGTCGAGGAAGCGGTCGGCATCGCGCGGGCCGCGTCAGCGGCGGCGATGCCGCATGTCTTGTCCTTCACGGTCGAAACCGATGGCCGTCTGCCGACCGGCGACAGCCTGCGTATGGCGATCGAGGAAGTCGATGCAGCGACCGGATCCTCGCCGCTCTACTACATGATCAACTGCGCCCATCCGACACATTTCGAGGATGCGCTTGCCGACGGCGAGGCGTGGGTGGAACGCATTCGCGGGCTGCGAGCAAACTCCTCTGCCAAGAGCCACGCCGAGCTCGACGAGTCGCCCACTCTCGACGAGGGGGATCCAGTCGATCTCGCCGCCCGCTACCGCGAGCTCAGGCGACGCTTTCCCAAGATCAACGTCCTCGGCGGATGCTGCGGGACGGATTCCCGTCACATCGCGGCGATCGCCGGCGCCTGCCTCTGACCCGACCTTCCGACTCCTAAGCAGTCCGGCGAAAAAGTAGTACGGGACACTAGGGTTTGGCGCCGTTTTCCACCCAGGTGCGGATGGTACCGACCTCGGTTTCGCTGAGCGTGCCTCCGAGTGGCATCTGCCTTCCAAAACCCTCGGGAGGCGTCCCCGCGACTTTCACGACAAGGAGACTGTTTGCTGGGTCTCCCGGATCGATGCGGAGCAATCCCGCGACGTTGGCGGCCGGGTTGAGTGGGGTCACCCCGACGATTTGGTCGAAGGAAGCCCCTTCCTCGAGATCGAGCCCGCCGGCAATGAAGCCCGTCCCATGACACCGGGGGAAGGTACAGCGTTTGTCGAAGATCTGTTGAACGTCGGCGAAGGTCGCGTCGTCCACACGGTTGCAGCCCCTCAGCGAGTTGTCGACCGCGCTAACCAGCTCGTTGACGACAACCCTGCCGTCGGCGTTGGTATCCATCGCCGGGCAGCTGGCGATGCCGGCGCGACCGAGGTTGATATTGACTCCGACGATCAGCTCGTCGATCGCAACGACGGCGTCGTCGTTGCAATCTCCCCCACACGTCGGTTGCGCCGGAAGAGCCTCGCCGAGCAGCGAGGTCGCGAAGACCGTAATCGAGAGAAGGCGCGTGATATTCGGCATGGGATGTTGCTTCCGTTGCGAAACTTTCGAATCCGGCGATAGCGATGCGGTCGACGGCTGTCAAACTTCCAACCGTAGCGGCGGTGGCCTTGCCCGGTGCGAGACTTCAAAGACGGCCGCGATTGTCTTAATTAGGAGCGATGGATCGTCTGGCTGTCCGCGCCGCAAGGGTAGGCGAGCTATTGGTCGCGCGCGATGAATCGGTCGCGGTTGCCGAGGGCGCCGCCGGGGGATTGATTTCGGCCGGCTTGTTGTCGGTCCCCGGCGCCTCACGCTTCTTCGTGAACGGGACGGTGCTCTACACAGCACCGGGCTTCGTCGACTTTCTCGGCGACCGGACCGACCGCTTGCGTGACTTGCGCGGAGCGACCGAAGAGTTCTCGCTCGAGCTGGCGAGGATCGCGCGCGAGAAGTTCCAGTGCGCTTGGGCGATCGGCGAGAGCGGGGCTGCAGGTCCGAGCGGCAATCGCTATGGCGATCTGCCCGGGCACGCGGCAATCGCGGTGGCCGGGCCGGTGGAGAAAAGCGTCACCTTGGAAACCGGGCTCGACGACCGCTCCGAGAACATGTGGCGTTTCGCCGAAGCCGCTCTCGATTTGCTCATTGCTGCGGTCGGGGCCGGATAAGTCGGTCGTATACCGGTCTCTCCGGCTCCGGGTGTCGATTTTCTCGTCACCGACTCGGTGGGGCCTAGGCTGAGGGTGGTGGTCGCGCAAAGCGCGACTGTTATTCCGCGCCACGATGTCTTCCGACCACCCTGAGCCTCAGCCTCGCCTCCGCCTGAGCCTTCGTCAGTACGCACCCTCACCTCGGTCGATCCGATTTCCTCGGCCACCGACCTGGTGTTACTTTTGTGTGGATGCGAATCGGAGTACCGAAAGAGATCAAGGTGCGGGAGTACCGGGTCGGCGCCCAACCGGCCGGGGTTCGCCAGCTTGTGGCCGCCGGTCACGAAGTATTGGTGGAGCGCGGCGCGGGAGTCGGTAGCGGTTTCAGCGATGACGACTACCGGCGCGCCGGTGCCGCTCTCGTCGAATCGGCCGCCGACGCATGGGCGGCGGAGATGGTGATCAAGGTCAAGGAGCCGATCGAATCCGAGTACGAGCTGCTGCGGCCGGGGTTGATCGTCTACACCTACCTCCACCTCGCCGCCGACGAGGCTCTGACCCGTTGCCTACTCGAGCGGCAAGTTCGGGCAATCGCCTATGAGACGGTGACCGATCGCATGGGCAATCTCCCTCTGCTCCGACCGATGAGCGAGATCGCCGGTCGCATGTCCGTCCAGGTCGGTGCGAGCTGCCTGCAGCGCGAGCACGGGGGCAAGGGAGTTTTGCTGAGCGGTGTCGCGGGGACACGCAAGGGGCGGGTTGCGATCATCGGAGGTGGGACGGTGGGCGCGGCGGCGGCCCGCATCGCGATCGGCCTGGGCGCCGAAGTTACGGTGCTCGACGTCAACATGGATCGCATGGCCTACCTCGAGGACATTTTCGGCAGCGAGGTCGAGACGCTCTACTCGAACTCCGAAACCATCGAGGAGAAGACGCGCTCGGCCGATCTCGTGGTCGGCGCGGTCTTGGTGCCGGGAGGCGCTGCCCCGAAGTTGATCGACGAGGAATTGGTCAAGCAGATGGATCCGGGTTCGGTCGTGGTCGACGTCGCAGTCGACCAGGGCGGTTGTATCGAGACGTGCCGTCCGACGACCCATGAGGAACCGACCTATCGCATGCACGACATCGTCCACTATTGCGTTGCGAATATGCCCGGGGCCGTGCCGCGCACGAGTACCTACGCGCTCACCAACGTCACCCTCCGGCCGGCGTTGGAAATCGCCAACCGTGGCGTCGAAGCGGTTGTTCGCTCGTCGCCCGAGTTGGCGAACGGGGTCAACACTTGGGACGGTGCCTGTACGACCGCCGGGGTAGCGGAAGCCCACGGTCTGGATTTCGTCGATCTCGCCTCGTTGCTGGCGTAGGCGTTGCCGCCGCCCTACGTTTGCGGCGCGAGAATCAGCGCCTCGTCCGCGTGCAGGCGACCGTCGAAGGTGTGGCCGTCTCGGTCGCCGCGGGAGGAGAGCTCGATCCGGTGGGATGCGTCGAGGTCGAGGGTGCCTTCGCTTTCGCCGAAGCGGACGGCGACGACGCGGGCCTCGTTCTCGTGCCGACGCGTCCATGCGAGTGTGCTTTCGTCGGTTTCCAGCCACTGCATCGAGCCGAGCTTCAGGGCGGCGGAGTCTTTGCGGTAGGAAAGAATGCGGCGGTAAAAGTGCAGTACCGAAGCAGGGTCCGTGCGCTGCGATAGCCAGCTGCGCGGCCCTGCGTCAGCGGCGAAGGGCAACCACGGTCGGGCGGGCCAACCGTGACCACGCTCGTCTGTCCACGGGATGGGAGCGCGGCAGCCGTCGCGGTTGCCGGGGTCGACGGCCGCTTCGGGCGGGATATCGGCGTCTTCCAGACCGAGCTCCTCTCCCATGTAGAGGAAGGGCGTCCCGTGCAGTCCGGTCAGCAGGATCGCGGCAGCTCGCGCGCGGCCTTCGTCGCCGCCATAGCGCGTGCGGTGGCGGGGGAAGTCGTGGTTGGACAGAACCCAGGTCGGCCAAGCGTCGCGCGCGGCGAG
>JANQHZ010000538.1 GCA_028282445.1 Candidatus Binatia bacterium
TCTCGCGCTCGTTGCCTCCACCAGCCTCGCGCAAGACAGCGAAGCGGACAAGCAAGCTGCGTCGATCTACTCGCTGCGCTGCGCCGGATGTCACGGCCAGTCCGGTCAGGGCGACGGCAACCTGGCGGCAGCGCTCAACCCGAAGCCGCGCGACCTTACAACCGCCGATTGGCAGGATTCGGTGCAAGACGACTACATTGAAAGGATCATCCTCGAAGGCGGCGCCGCGGTCGGCAAGAGCATGATGATGCCGGGAAATCCCGATCTGAAGTCCAAGCCGGAAGTGGTGAAATCCCTCCGGGCGATGGTTCGCAAAATGCGTGCGGACTGAGTCTCTGGCGCAGCATCCGGTCGCTGCCAGTGGGATCATCCGTCGGCGGGACGTCGGGCCAAAACCTCACCGTGCATGAAGGCGAAGAAGGCGCCCGCATCGTTCGCCCAAGCCTTCCAGCCGTCCGCAATCTCTTCGATCTCGGCGCGCGTCGCCAACCCGAGGTCGACGGCATCACGGCCCAGTCGGGCCTTCAGTAAGCGGTTGGTCCACAACCGCCTCCAGGCCTCGACCGATTGGCGCCCGCAGTACGTCCAAGTACTGGTCGAGGCAGTGACTTTCGCGAACCCGGCTTCTTCGACCCAACGATACAACATGCGACCGGCGTTCGGCTCCCCTCCGTTGCGGCGCGCGACCGAATCGTAGAGCTCCAACCACCGATCGATGCGCGGCTCGTGCGGGTCGTGCACCATCGTTCCGTAGTCCGAATCGCGCACCGCCAGGATCCCGCCGGGTCGCAGAACTCGCCGCGCTTCCCGCAACGCCGTCACCGGCTCGGCAAGGTGCTGCAGGACCTGGTGCGCGTATACGACGTCGACGGTCGCGTCCGCGAAGGGAAGATTGTAAACATCGCCGGAACGAAACTCGACACTCTGGCAACCACCAGCCGCGGCGTCGCGTCTAGCTCGATCGATCGCTTCCGGCGCCGCATCGATACCGATCGCCCGACCGACCCTGCGCGCGAGATCAATGGTAATCGACCCCGGGCCGCAACCGATGTCCAGGAGCTCCTGGTCGGCTGTCAGATGAGGCAGGAGAAAGGCTGCGCTGTTCGCGGCGGTACGCGAGGCATGGTCGTCCACCACCGTGCCAAAGTGGCCGTGCGTATAGCGCTCTCTCATCGACCTCAGAGGTTCAACAGAGCCGCAGCGATTGCAAGGCGCCGGATCGCGTCTCGGCGTACTACGCGACACAAACCCGGTTGGCTTGCAGGCGTTGCTCCAAGAACACCCCGATACACCGATCGTGCCACGGCACCCTCGCCTCGGCGCCGTGAAAGCCGACGTGGCCTCCCCTTTCGGAAAGCAGCGGAGTCAGCCGAGGGTTCGCCGCCCAGTCGAAGCAACGGTACGAATCTGGAGGAATCCACGGGTCGTCGAGCGAGTGAATCACCAGGGTCGGGATTCCAATGTTGGGCAGAAAGCGCCTTGACCCGTTCGCTTCGTAGTACTCGCGCGCGCCGGCGTAGCCATTGCGTGGCGCGACGAACTCCTCGTCGAACTGCAAGATCGTGCGCGAGCTCTCCACCGCCCGTCGCTCCTCGGGCGCGAGAGCCGCGCCCTCCTCGAGAGCCTCGACCCGCATCCGCGTCAACAACGAGCGGTGATAAACGCGATTGCGCGGCTCGAGGATTCGCCGACACGCCGCCTCGAGGTCGAGCGGTGCCGATACGCTGACCGCCCCTACGATCGGATAAGCGTGGCCGTGCTCGCCCAGGAACTTGAGCAACATGTTGCCGCCGAGCGAGTACCCGACCAGGAAGAAGCTGGCGGCGCCGTGCCGCTCGAGCAACCCCGTCAGAGCGTCGGCCAGGTCCTGGGTGCGGCCGGCGTGATACTGCAGCCGGCAGGTCGGACGAGAAGCACCGGCACCGCGCAGGTTCAGTCGCACGACCGCGAGCCCACGGCCGCGCAACACGGCGGCGCTGGTGCGAAGATAGTCGCTCTCCTCACATCCGCCGAGACCGTGAATCAACACCGCCAACGGCAGCTCCCCGGCGGCGTCGCCTTCCCAGGCGCCTGCGAGTACGTCACCGCTGCCGTCGCGCATCGGCAGCATGACCCGCCGCACCGGCTGCGGCGGGATCGCGATCGCGGGTCCGCGTACGGTATTGCGCAAGGTCTGCAAATCGGCTCCCAACCACGGCAATCGCGGCCGAAACTCGGGAAAGCTCATTCGTGGAGTTTAGCGCCCAGGCATCAAACGTCCAGCCGCGATGCACGCTGACGTGCCGCTCCCTGGAACCGCAAGCTCGATGCCGACCCAGCCTGCGCCGTCGGGAGTTCCCCTACGTCAAATCGGACCACGATCGCCGAATCGGAGCGATTGTTGAACCAGCCCAGCCGGTGTACAACGCTGCTTCCGGGAAATTCGTCGGCACGTCCGTTTCGATGCAGAAAGCCTCGCGATCAGTTTCGCTACTCGTTACGGCATTCGCCGTCGCCTTAGTCGCCATATCGATCTGGTTGCTGCGTACGTCGCCGAGCGCGGTCGCCGAGCAGGAAAGGCAACGGGTCGCATCCGGCGAAGCACCTGTGGCGAACGAAGCGCCACCACCGCCGTCGGCGACCGTCGACTCGGTCGTGGTCACCGAGCGCGGCGCGCGCATCGAGGCGGATATTTCCGGCGTGCTCGAACCGCTGCGATCCGTGATCATCGGCGCGGAGGTCGCCGGCAAGGTTGTGGAAGTCGCGATCGAGGAACACGACGTCGTCGACGAGGGAGCGCTCTTGGTTCGCCTCGACCCGGCCCTGATCGAGGCCGCTCGACAACGTGCGGCAGCGAGCTCCGCGCTTGCACAAGCGACACTGCGCCAGTCCATTGCCGAGCTCCGGCGCCAACGCGACCTCGCCGAGCGCGGCATCGCATCCGAGGTCGAGCTCGAGCGCACCGAGACCGAGGAACGAACGGCTCGCGCGCGGGTCGCCGAGGCTCGCGCGCAGGAATCGGAGGCGGCGACCCGTCTCGCCAAGACGCGAATCACCGCCCCCTTCGCCGCCGTCGTCAACTCGTTCGACCTCGAGCCGGGCGCCTATCTCGCTCCGGGCAACCCCGTCGCCGAGCTGATCGACCTCAGCGAAATCGAGCTCGAGGTCGGGGTCGGCGATCGCCAGATCACCGCTCTGCGCGAAGGGGCGAAGGTTCGGGTCACCGTCGACGTTCACGCAGGTGAGAACTTCGCAGGAACGATCCACCGGCTCGGCCGAGCCCCCGACAGCCAGACCCGTCGCTACCCCGTCCCCATCCGCATCGCCAATCCCGGCGGCCGGTTGTTGCCGGGGATGTTGGCGACGGCCCACTTCGAGCTCGGATCGGATCGACCGGTATTGAGGATTCCGCGCAGTGCGATCTTTCGGGAGTTCGAGATCGACTACGTTTTCGCATTGACCGAAGACCCCGGGGAGCCCAACCGGGCTACGGTCGAGCGGCGTTCGGTCAAGGTGTCGCCGGTGCCCTTCCGCCCCGATCTGCTCGAAGTCGAAAGCGGCGTCGAGGAAGGCGAACGACTCGCCATATCCGGCCTGAAGAATCTCGTATCCGGAGCTGCCGTTCGCTACCGCGAGCGCGGTGCCGATCGATGAGTCTCCCTCGCTTCAGCGTCGAGCAGTCCGTACTCGTCAACGTCCTGTTCTTCGTGTGCCTACTCGGGGGCCTGATCTCCTTCCACTGGATTCCGATCGAGTTCTACCCGGACATCGTCCTCAACAGCGTCAACGTCAACACCGTATGGAGCGGTGCATCCGCCGACGAAGTCGAGCGACTGGTCACGCAGAAGCTCGAAGAAGAGCTGGTGACGGTCTCCGACGTGCGTGAAATGCGCTCGTCCTCGCAGGCCAATCTTTCCGCGATCGTCATCGATTTCGACGAAGACCTCGACCAGGTCGAGTACCAGGCAGCGCTCAACGACGTGCGCGCCGCCATCGACCGAGTCGACGACCTCCCTGCCAGCGCCGAGGAGCCCGAGCTCTTCGAGGTCACACTCGGCGAAGCAGTGCCGGCAATCATGGTCGCCGTCGTCGACACCGCCCCGCTCGGCACGCTGGCGCTGCGCGACATCGCCGACGAGGTCGCCGTCAGAATCGACGACCTCGGCGGAGTCAACCGTGCCGAAGTCCTGGGCGACCGAGAGCGCGAGGTCCGTGTGCTGGTCGACCGCGAGGCGGCATCACGCTACGGCCTGACCGTACTCGACCTGGTCGAGCGAATTCGCCGCCAGAACGTCAACGTCCCGGCCGGAACCTTCCTGGACGGGGCTGGTGAAGCCACCCTCCGAGCTCGCGGCGACTACGAACGCATCGAGCAGATTCTAGAGACGGTCGTGAGAGAGACCCCGGAGGGCACCTACGTTCGACTCGCCGACGTCGCTCGCGTCGAGAGAAGCCTCGAAAAGGAGCGTCTCATCACCCGCTACAACGGCCAACCGGCCCTGCTGGTCAGCGTGACCAAAAAGACCGGAGCCGACGTCGTCGATATGGTCGACGGCATCAAGCAGTGGATGGAGTCCTACCGTCCGCTGTTGCCGGAGGGGATCGAGCTGCACACCACGCTCGACACGGCCGGCTTCGTGATCCCCCGCATGCGGACGCTCGCCGACAACCTGGCCAGCGGCATCGTACTGGTGCTGTTCATGCTGTGGGTGACCATCGGGTTTCGCAACTCTCTGCTCACCGTGATCGCCATTCCCTTCAGCTTCCTGACCGCGATGATCTTCTTCCCTCTGCTCACCATCAGCATCAACGCCACGACTCTGATGGGAATGCTGCTGGTGTCGGGGATGCTGGTCGATGACGCGATCATCGTGCTTGAGAACATCTACAGCCGCATCGAGCAGGGAGAGGATCTTCGCGGCGCGGTGATTGCGGGAACCGAGGAGGTCATGTGGCCGGTTACCGCGGCTGTCATGACCACCTGCGCAGCCTTCGCCCCCCTTCTGCTGATCGGTGGCACTCCCGGAAAGTTCGCGGCAATCCTACCGAAAGCCGTCCTCGTATGCCTGCTCGCTTCTCTGTTCGAGTGTCTTCTCATCCTGCCCGCTCACTACATGGACTTCGGCAGTCGGCGCGGGGCGGAGAGCGGCGAGGCACCGCGCGGCGGGCCGGTCGCCGCCTTCGTCGGTCTCTTCGGTCGAATCGTCCCCGCACTGCGCAGCGGCTATGCGCGGATCCTGGATCTCGCCCTCGCCCACCGTCTGTCCTTCGGCTTTCTCATGTTCGGCATCCTGATGCTCGCCTTCGCATCTTGGGGCCACCTGAGAGTCGAGCTCTTCCCAGGCGAGTTCGACAATTTCAACGTCCTGCTCGAGACGCCGGAGAACTACAGCCTCGACCAGACCGACGCCGTCGTGCGCGGAGTCGAGCAGGAGCTCCAACCGTTTCTCGGGCGCGAGGTCAGCGACTTCGCCTCCACCATCGGCTCGAGCGTCGCCTCGAACTACGACCGGGTGAGCAGCAACAACGTATCCCGCACTTTTCTCATCATGGCCCCGACCGACGAGACCCGCGTCGCCCCTGAAGCCGTGTTGTTCCGCGTGCGCGACCGTCTCGAAGCCTACCGCGAGAAGAACGGCCGCGGCATCGCCGAGCTGCGCGTCGCCGCCGAACAGGATGGTCCGCCGGTGGGTCCCCCGGTCGAGGTGCGCATCCAGAGCGACGACTACGAGCTGTCGAAATCGATCGCCGAGCAAATGTCCGC
>JANQHZ010000601.1 GCA_028282445.1 Candidatus Binatia bacterium
GAGCACGACGAGCACGTCACCGGCGGCGACGTTGTCGCCTTCCTTCACCCGCAGGTCGATCACTTTGCCCGGCATCGGAGCGACCAGACCGCCCATCACTGCGGCCGCTCCCGGCATCGGAAAACGGGGTTGCACGACCAGCTCGGCGTCGCCGCGCGGAGTCTGGACGATCAAGCGGTCGCCACTGCGCGCGATGCGACTGCGGTAGCGCCGATCACTGACTTCGAGATCGATCGAGGTCGGTTGCCAGTCGTGCAGGCGCGCCGTCCCTCCGTCTCCGAGTCGAAAAGCGCCATCGCGCAAACGTTGGTACGACAGCGTGACCTCGCGATCGCCATGTCGAAAGGTCACCGCCTGGTCCGGCAGGCGCGCGTTACGCCAACCACTCGGCACCGATTCGAGCACCCCGGCCTGGGTACGATTGACTCCTTGCAGCCAAAGCGCGGCGGCGGCGGCAACGTGCTCGAGCTCGGTGTCGTCGAGATCGAGGACGCGGGCGGGCGCGACCCGATCGATGAAGTCGGTGGTGGTGTCGCCCGCGATGAATTCCGGCGAACGCAGGGTCGATACCAGGAAATCGCGGTTGGTGATGACGCCGCCCAAGTGGGTGCGCTCGAGCGCGAGGGCGAGGCGCGTGGCCGCCTCGGCGCGAGTCGGGGCGTAGGCGATCACCTTCGAAAGCATCGGGTCGAAGTCGACTCCGATCTCCGACCCCTCGGCAACGCCCGAATCCCAACGCACCGGCGGATCGTCGGCCGGTTGGTAGGCAGCCAGCGTCCCGGTCGCCGGCAGGAAGCCGGCCGCAGGATCTTCCGCGTAGAGGCGCGCCTCGATGGCGGCGCCGCCCCATTTGATCTCGTCCTGATCGTACGAGATCGGTTCGCCGGCAGCGATTCGGAGCTGCTCGCGCACCAGATCGATGCCGGTCACGGCTTCGGTGACCGGATGCTCTACCTGCAGGCGCGTGTTGACCTCCAGGAAGTAGAACTCACCGGTCTCGTCGTCGACCAGGAACTCGACGGTTCCCGCCGATTCGTAATGCAGATCGTGCGCCAGGCGAAGGGCCGCTGCGCTCATCGCCTGCCGCAGCACGTGGTCGACGCGCGGCGACGGGGACTCCTCGATGATCTTCTGATGACGGCGCTGGATCGAGCACTCGCGTTCGCCGAGGTGAACGACGGTTCCATGGGAATCCCCGAGAATCTGGATTTCGACGTGGCGTGAGCGAGCCACGTAGTGCTCGAGGAAGACCCGGTCGTCGCCAAAGCCACCGAGCGCTTCGCGCTTCGCGGCGGCAATCGACTCCTCCAACGCCGCCGGATCATCCACGATCCGCATCCCTTTGCCGCCGCCGCCCGCCGCTGCCTTGACCAGCAAGGGGTAGCCGACCTCGTCGGCATCTGCCGGGTCTTCCGATGAACGCAGCATCGGCACGTCGACTCGCTCGGCAATCTCTTTGGCTGCCAGCTTGTCGCCCATGCGTTCGATCACTTCGGCCGATGGGCCGATCCAGATCAAGCCGGCCTCGCCGACCGCCCGCGCGAAGGGCGCATTTTCCGAGAGAAACCCGTAGCCGGGGTGGATCGCCTCGGCCCCGGTGCGCTTGGCGGCTTCGACGATCGCAGCGCCGTCTAGGTAACCGGTCGACAGCCGCACCGTTTCGTCGCACTCCTTGACGAAGGGCGCATCGGAATCGGCGTCGACGTAGACGCCGACGCACCGAACACCCATCGAGCGTGCGCTTCGGATGATGCGGCGCGCGATCTCGCCGCGATTGGCAATCAGTAGTGTAGTAAACATCACAAACGAAACACCCCGTACCCCTGCGCGCCTTCGATTGCGCGGTTGCGAACCACCGATAGACAAATCCCGAGCACCGTTCGGGTATCGCGCGGATCGATGATTCCGTCGTCCGACACCGCACCGGTGGCGGTCAGCGCCAGCGACGACTGCTCCTGCGCGGCCTCCACCAACTCGACGATCTGGCGATCCTCTTCTTCGTCGAACTCCTCGCCTTTGCGCGCTGCACGAGCTCGGCGCACGATCGACATCACTCCGGCGATCTGCTTTCCACCCATCACCGCGATCTTCGCGGACGGCCATAAGAAGGTGAAGCGGTTCTGAAAGGCTCGGCCCGACATCGCATAGGTACCCGCGCCGTACGAGGCACCGAAGATGACCGTAAAGTGAGGCACTGTCGAGTTCGAGACCGCGTTGATCAACTGCGAGCCCTTCTTGATGATGCCGTCGCGCTCAAACTCGCTGCCCACGATGAACCCGGTGAGGTTCTGCAGAAACAGCAGGGGCACGTCGATCTGATTGCACAGCTGAACGAAGTGCGCGCCTTTCTGCGCGGAGTCCGGATAGAGCACGCCGTTGTTGCCGAGAATACCGATCGGATAGCCGTGAATGGAACCCCAGCCGCAGACCAGGCTGCTGCCCCAACGCGGCTTCATCTCCTCGAATCGCGAGCCGTCGACGACGCGGGCGATCAACTCACGCACGTCGACCGGCCGGCGCAAATCCGGACTCATGAGCCCGAGCAGATCCTCCTGATCGTGGATTGGTTCGCAGACATCGAAGCGCGGCGGCGCCCCCTGCTTAGTCCAGTTCAGGTGCGACACCACCTCGCGGCACATGCGCACCGCATCGCGCTCGTCCTCGGCGAGGTATTCGGCCAGGCCGGACTGGTCGGCGTGTAGCTGCGCGCCACCGAGGCTTTCATCGTCCGATTCTTCGCCGGTGGCCATCTTGACCAGAGGCGGACCGGCGAGAAACACCTTCGACTGCTCGCGGATCACAATGTTGTAGTCGGACATGCCGGGCTGGTACGCGCCGCCGGCGGTTGACGAACCGAACACCACGCAGACCGTCGGGATCTCGAGCTTGGAGAGCTCGATCATCTCGTAGAAGTGGCGGCCGGTTTCGGCAAAATGCCCTGCGCCGAGGAATCCCCCGCCCGAGCCGTCGGTCTTGACGCGGAGATCGGCGCCCGCCGATTCGACGAAACTGACGTACGGGATCCGATTGTCTCGCGCGATCTCGAGCGCGCGAGACCACTTGAGACCGACGTGCGGAGTGATCGCCCCTCCCAGAACCGAGGGGTCGTTGGCGAAGATCACGCATTCGACTCCGGCAATGACTCCGATACCGAGCACACTGCCTCCACCGACGTGGTAGTCCGTGCCCCACGCCGCCAGCGAGCTGATCTCGAGAAAGGGGCTGTCCGGATCGAGCGCCATCGCAACCCGCTCGCGTGCCGGTAACTTGCCGCGCTTGGCAAGGCGCTCGTGCGCCTGCGCGCCACCTCCGGCGGCTGCCTCGTCGAGCAGCCGATCGATCTCGGCGATCTTCTCCAGCATCGAGACACGGTTTTCCTCGAAGTCTTTCGATCGGGTGTCGAGGTGGGATTGCAGAGGGGGAGCGAGAATCGGCGATTTCATAGAGGTCTCACCTTGTGGGGTGGGGGTTCATTGACAGCGTGCTAACACGTGCGGTAATTTCTAGCAACTCAAATTACCGCCCTACTCTGCCTTAACCGCAAGCTTCAATTCGACACGATTGGCCCCAGCGTCCACTCCCACCGGAGGTATGTAATGAGCAACCCCTACTACAACAGCCCCGACCACCAGATGTTTCGCGACACCTGCCGAAAGTTCGTCGAAGAGGAAATGGTGCCGCGGGCGAGGGAGTTCGACGCCGCCAACCGCATGGACAAGTCGCTCTACAAGACAATGGGCGAGCTCGGCATGCTCGGATTGCGCTACGATCCGGAGGACGGCGGCGCCGGTCTCGATTGGTCCTACACCCAGGTGATGTACGAGGAGCTCGGCCGCTCCGACAACGCCGGCGCGACCTTGGGAATCAGCGTGCACACCGACATGGCGACTCCGTCGCTGGCAGAGTTCGGCACCCCCGAGCTCAAGCAGCAATACCTGCGCCCGGCGATCGCCGGCGAAAGCATCGGCGCGATCGCAGTCACCGAGCCCGACGCCGGCTCCGACGTGTCCGCGATCAAAACGCGCGCCGTTCGCGACGGTGACGACTGGGTGATCAACGGATCGAAGATCTACATCACCAACGCGGCGACCGCCGATTGGCTATGCCTGCTCGCAGTCACCGACCCCGAAGCCGGCTACGGTGGGTTCTCGCAGATCATCGTACCCACCGGGTCGCCCGGATTGCACTACGATCTGCTCGACAAGATCGGCTTGTGGGGTTCGGACACCGGACAGTTCTTCTTCGAAGACGTCCGCGTACCGGTTGCCAACACCATCGGTGAGATCGGCCGCGGCTTTCAGCAACAGATGATGCAGTTCCAACACGAGCGCCTGGTCGCCTGCGTTCACACCATCGCCAGCGCCCTCCATCTCTGGGAGGAAACAAAGTCGTGGACCCAACAGCGGATGCTCTTCGGAAAGCCGCTGTCGAAGATGCAGAACACGCAATTCAAGATGGCCGATCTGTGGATCCAACTCACCACCGCGCAGGAGCTCATCAACACCTGTGTGCGCGAGTTGGTGGAAGGCGGGGACGCCACCGACAAGATCACGATGGCCAAAGTGCACTGCTGCCGAGTCGCATCCCAGGTCGCCGACCAGTGCGTCCAGCTACACGGCGGGCTCGGTTTCATGAAGGAGAGCATGGCGGGGCGGGCCTACGTCGACACCCGCGTCGGCACCATCGGCGGCGGTTCCGAGGAGACCATGCTCGCCTACCTCGCCAAATATCTGGGCTTCTGAGATGGCCGGTCGAGCTTCCTCGATCGATTGAGGTTTCACGCGTAACCGACGGGATTTTATGGACCTTTCCTTTGGACCCGAATACGAAGCATTTCGCCGGGAAGTGCGCGACTTCTGCGCGCGCCACAGCGCGGAGGCGCCACGCGCCGAGGTCGGCATGGCCGGCGGGCGGCCGAGCGAGGCACTCAAGAAGTGGCAGGCGCTGCTGATCGAGCACGGCTACGCCGCACGGCAGGTGCCGGTCGAGTACGGCGGCTACGGGGCGGAGCCCGACATTCTAAAGAGCGTGATCATCGCCGAAGAGCTCAACCAAGCCGGCTTGTCGCGCGGCATCGGCGGCCAAGGCCCGCAAATGTTGGTCCCCACCCTCCTCGAGCAGGGCAACGAAGCACAGAAACGAGAGTGGGTCGGGCCGACGATCCGCGGCGACGTCGTCTGGTGCCAGGGATATTCCGAGCCCAACGCCGGCTCCGACCTGGCCAGCGTGCAGACCCGCGGCGTCGAGGACGGCGACGACTTCCTGATCACCGGACAGAAGATCTGGACGACGACGGCACAGGCCTCGGACATGATGTTCGCGTTGATTCGCACCGAGCCGGACGCGTCGAAGCACGCAGGGCTGAGCTACATCTTGTTGTCGATGGACTCGCCCGGAATCGATGTGCGTCCGCTCAACACCATGACCGGGGAAGCGGAGTTCAACGAGGTGTTCTTCACCGACGTGCGCGTGCCCAAGACCAACGTAGTCGGACGACGCGGCGACGGATGGACGATCGCCAACACCACCCTCAAGCACGAGCGCAACATGCTCGCCTCGAGCGCCCTGCTCGACGGGTCGCTGCGCAAGCTGCTCGCCCTGATGCAGGAGCAAACGATCGACGGCCTGCGCGCGATCGAATCGCCGGTTCTGCGCGATCGTCTGGTCGCCTTGCAATCGCGCGTGCTCGCGCTCAAGTACCACGACCTCCGCATGCTCACGGCGCGCGCTCGCAACGAGTTTCCCGGCGTGTCGGCGCTGGTTACCAAGCTCGCCGGCTGCGAAGTAAGCCACCAGCTCAACGCCCTGGCGATCGACGCGATGGGCGAGCTCGGAGTCCTCTACGAAAAGTCCCCCGGAGTGCGCAGCAGCGGCCAGTGGCAAAACCAGTTCATGTTCACCCTGGGCCTGATCATCGGCGGCGGAACCGCGCAAATCCAGAAGAACATCATCAGCGAACGCGGACTCGGGATGCCACGCGAGCCGAAGCCCGGGAATCCCACAAAATGAAGATCGCAGTTGCGACAGACCGGCGATCGCAGATGCTTGCCGATCCAGGTCGGGGAGTCACTTGATGGATTTCGCCCTCTCCGAAGAACAGAACTTGCTCGCCGAGAGCCTGCGCCGTTTCCTGCGCGACGATTGTCCGGTGACGCGCATCCGCGAGCTCGTCGCCGAAACCCCGGGCAGCGACGGCGGCACCTGGGCAGAGCTGTGCGACCTCGGCCTCGGCGGCTTGCTCATTCCAGAGCAGCACGGCGGTAGCGGCCTGACTCTGCTCGACGCCGCGATCGCCGCCGAATCGCTGGCGTGGGGTGTCGCGCCCGGTCCTTTCCTCGGCAGTGCAGTGATGGCTCCGATCGCGCTCGGCGCCGCAGGCGGAGACGACCAGAGCAAGCGCCTATTGCCGCAGCTGTCCGCCGGCTCGCTGCGCGTAGCCGTCGCGGCATCGGAGCTGTGCGGCCGACGCGGCGACGTAGGCGTCGAGGTCGTCGACGACAAGCTGCACGGCCGCGTTTCGATGGCGATCGACGGTATCGGCGCCGACCTCCTACTGGTGCCGGTCGACAGCAGTGAGAGCCTCGCCCTGGTCGAGACCAGCGCCGACGGTGTCGAGCGCACCGACCTCAGAACAATCGACCGCACGCGCGGTTTCGCCGACTTCGCCTTCGACGGCGCCGCCGTCGGTGAGTGGGTCGGGCAGCGCGGTGGCTGCTCGGCCGCGATCGCGCGGATGATGGACGCCGGGCGGGTGGTCCTCGCCGCCGACATCCTCGGAGCGAGCGAACGCGCCATCGAGATGGCGGTGGACTATTCCAAGCAACGCGAGCAGTTCGGCCGCCCCATCGGCTCGTTCCAAGCGGTCAAACACCTCTGCGCCGAGATGGTCGCCGAGCTCGAGCCGGCGCGATCGCTGGTGTGGTACGCCGCGCACGCATTCGACGCCGTCCCGGAGGAAGCGAGCCTGATGGCGCTCCACGCCAAGTCGCTTCTCTCAGAGATTGGCCCGTTCATCGTCCGCACCGCCACCGAGGTGCACGGCGGCATCGGCTTCACCGACGAGCTCAACCTGCACTACTGGTTCAAGAGAGTCGGCGTCGACCGCCAGCTGCTGGGCACGCCGACGACGCTTCGCGACGCCGCAGCGGAAGCACAAGGTTGGATCTAGAGGTCTGGCCCGCAACATTCGTGAATTCTGAGAAGACGCCAACCAAACCCATTGTCCCAGTAGAGGTAGCGACCGTTCTTTGCGGTTCGACGCCAACGACACTCTGTCGATCGTCGGATCGAGCCGGTTGCTGCAATGACTTCATCGATCCCGCACTTCCGCCTCAACTCACTGAATGATCCAGGCTGGGCGCGTCCGTCGAGCTTCTCAATCGTGAACATAACCAAGGGCTCGCAAACGCTCTTGGTCGGCTACCGAC
>JANQHZ010000604.1 GCA_028282445.1 Candidatus Binatia bacterium
GACGACAACAGTTTGTGCATTCACCGCGGTCCGTATGGAACGCGTTCGTCGTCGGTGATTGCGATCGACCGCCACCGGGTGCCGTCGTATTGGCACGCCGACGGCCCCCCCTGCGAATGTGAATATCAGTCTGTCCCCTTGCCACATCCGTCGGAACGCGGAGATTGGGGAAGGGGATGAAATGCGGGTATACCTCCCGTGCACGAGTGAGGAGTTCGGATGTTCAGTAGTATCGAGGATGTGATCGAACGACTGGCGGATTGCCGGTACATCTGTAGCCGCCAGATCGCCACGGTTCTCTACCTGGCGACCGAGCTCGAAAAGCCCGTATTGATCGAGGGGCCGGCGGGCGTGGGCAAGACCGAGCTCGCCAAGGTGGTGTCGGAAGCGCTCGGTTTCGATCTGATCCGGCTGCAGTGCTACGAGGGACTCGACGAGGCCAAGGCGCTCTACGAGTGGGAGTACGCCAAGCAGCTGCTCTATACCCAGATCCTCAAGGACAAGATCGGCGAGATCGTCGCCGGCACCGGTTCTCTCGATGAGGCCGTCAACCGCATCGCCAACCAGGACAACGTCTTCTTCTCCGATCGTTTCATCCTGCCGAGGCCACTGCTGCAGTCGATCAAAGCCGAGCGACGAAGCGTCCTGCTGATCGACGAGATCGACAAGTCGGACTCGGAATTCGAAGCGTTTCTGCTCGAGGTCCTCAGTGATTTCACCGTCAGCGTGCCGGAGATCGGAACCCTGCGCGCCAATCAGGTTCCCATCGTCGTGCTGACCAGCAACAACGCCCGCGAGATGTCCGACGCTTTGAAGCGCCGCTGCCTGCATCTCTACATCGATTTTCCAAGCGCCGAGCAAGAGCTCGAGATCGTTCGCCTGAAGGTGCCAGACATCCAGGCGTCGCTGGCCGAACAGGTCGTTCGTACCGTGCAGAAGATCCGCGAAATCGACCTGAAGAAGGTTCCCAGCATCTCTGAAACTCTCGATTGGGCGCGGACGCTCACCATCCTCAACGTCGACGAGCTCGATGACCAAATCGTCAACGACACCTTCAACGTCATTCTCAAATACGAAGGCGATATCCGAAAGGCACAAGACGAGCTCAAGGACTTCTTGCGCGCCGGCAAAGCGCCGGCGGCCGAGGAGGGAGGGGAGGAGCAGCCGCAAGACGCAGCCAAGAAGGATCTGCTTCACTAGCTCGCAACCGGGTATGGATCAGAAGATCGTCGAGTTTACGGCGCTGCTGCGCGCCAATGGGTTGCGGGTCTCGATGGCCGAGCACCTCGACGCCTTCCAGGCTGTCAGCAGGCTGGGTCTCGGCGACCGCGTGCGCCTGAAAGACACCCTGCGGGCGACGATGGTCAAGCGATCGATCGACCTGCAGACCTTCGACGAGCTCTTCGACCTGTACTTCTCGGCTCTCGGCAACGCCGTCCAGGAGGGCGCCGCGTCGACCATGCAGAGCCTCGATATGAGCGAGGCCGAGCTGCAGGAGCTGCTCGATCAGCTGCAGGAAATCTTGGACAACATGGACGGCGACCTCTCCGACCTCGCCCAGGCTCTGCTGCAAAACGACAGCGGGCGACTCGAACAAATGCTTCGTCAAGCCCTGCAGGATGCGGACGCCCAATCGATCGAACGCGTCTACCAGGAAGGGCGCTACGCGCACGGTATGGCCGAGGCGATGGGGCTCGGCGAGCTCGGCGAAGAGCTCGACCAACTGCGCGAGCAGCTGGACGAGATGGGCCTTTCGCCCGAGCTGCGCGAGCTGCTCGATCGTTTGTTCGAGCAACGCATGAAGGATCTTCGCGAAATGATCCGCCGCGCCGTACGCATGGAGCTCGAGAAGCGAGACCATACCCAGCGCGAGCGCGACCGTATGTCGAGCCTCGCCGAGAAGAGCTTCTACTATCTTTCCGAAGACGAGATCCGCCGCATGAAGGAAGCGGTGGCGCGCCTCGCCGAGCGGCTCAAGAACGTCGTCGCGATCCGTCGCAAGCGCGCCAAGCGAGGGAAGTTCGACGTCAAAGCGACTCTGCGGAAGAACCTGCAGTACGGCGGCGTACCGTTCCGCATTCACTTCGACCGGCGCGTGCGCGAGCGCCCGCAGGTTGTGGTTCTGTGCGACGTATCCGACTCGGTGCGCAATGTCTCGCGCTTCATGCTGCAGTTCGTGTACTCGCTACAGGATCTATACTCGCGCGTCCGCAGCTTCGTCTTCGTCAGCGACATCGGCGAGATCACGCAGCTATTCGAGGAACACGAGATTCAGGAGGCGATTGCGCAGGCTCTCACCGGCAACATCATCAACGTCTACGCGCACTCTGACTTCGGCACCGCCTTCCGCCAGTTCCACCGCGACTACCTGACCGTCATCAACAATCGCACGACGGTGATCGTCCTGGGCGACGCTCGCAACAACTACAATCTCGCCCACGAGTGGGTGCTGCGCGACATTCAGCAAAGGGCCAAGCAAGTCATCTGGCTGAACCCGGAGAGCCGTCTCACTTGGGGCTTCGGGGATAGCGAAATGGACCGCTACCAACCGTTTTGCGACATGGTCGAGGAATGCCGCAACCTCAACCAATTGTATCGCGTCGTCGACCACCTCGTG
Source organism: Candidatus Binatia bacterium (assembly GCA_028282445.1). Lineage (GTDB taxonomy): Bacteria > Desulfobacterota > Binatia > HRBIN30 > CADEER01 > CADEER01. Next base: position 2,618 of record JANQHZ010000604.1, read on the forward strand.
ACCTGACCATCGCTCCATACCCCCGCATTTCGACGATTGACCGACATCCGGCTTTCTGCGCACAATTATCGCAGGAGATGATCTATGAGTCTCGACGACTCCATTGAAATGAATGTCGGGGGTTTGACCCTCGACCCGGCGACCAAGAGTCCGATCGTCGTACTGAGAGACTCCGGCAACACCGTCAATCTGCCGATCTGGATCGGGCTGCTGGAAGCGACTGCCATCGCAACCGAGCTCGAAGGCATCGAGATGGCGCGGCCGATGACCCACGACCTCCTGCGCGATCTGATCGGGGAGCTGGGGGCGCAAGTCGTGCGCGTGGAAATCAGCGACCTCCGCGACAACACGTACTATGCACGCATCCACATCACGACGAGTGGCGGCGCGCGCATCATCGATGCTCGGCCCAGCGACGCCATCTCTTTGGCGCTTCGGGTGAAGAGTCCGATCTTCGTCGCACGCAAGGTGCTCGAGGCATCCGAAGCCGCGGTGACGGTCGATCAGGAAGAGCAGGCCGCCGCCGATCCGGATCTATCGACCGTTTCACGCGAGAAATGGTCCGAGATTCTCGAGAAGATGTCGCCGGACGATTTCAAGTACAAGATGTAGACAGACCAACGCCCTCGCGATCGATTGGGCGGGAAGAGGGGGATCCATGGCGAAGGATCGCATGGACCGCGAGGAGCGCAAGCAACTGCGCGCTCCAGACGAGTTCGTAACCACTGCAGCCAGCTTCATCCAATGGGCGCAAGCCAACCTGCGCACGGTCGTCATGGCCGTGGCGGGCGTGCTGGCGCTCTTCACCGGGATCGGTGTCTTCAATTCGTATCAAGCCGCGCAACGGCGCGAAGCCAACGCCGACCTGGCGGTTGCGCTCGATGCCTTCCGCGGCGGCGATTTCGCCGACGCCGCGACCACACTCGGCCAGCTCGCCGGCGAACAAGCTTCGGTGTCGCCGTTAGCCGCCGTGGTGGAGGCAAACAGCCAGCTGCGGTCGGACCAACCGGACCAGGCGATCGCGACGCTCTCCGCCGTCGACCCAGAGGGCTTGCCGCCGTACCTGCGGCAACAGCGCGACCTCGTATGGGCCAACGCCCTCGAAGCCAAAGGCGACTTGCAGGCAGCCGCCGACAAGTACGCCACCGCTGCGGCGACCGATGGCCCGTTCACCGGCGACGCGCTCGTCGGCCAAGCCCGCGTGCGCGAGCGTCAGGGCGAGACCGAGTCCGCCGCCGAGATCTATCGCAAGGTGCTGGACGATTTCCCGGGACGCACCGACCAGGTCTTCCTGGAGTCTCACGCCGGCTAGGTCCGCGGCCAAGTCAGCCCCCGGCAATGCTCTGGCCGATACCCAATGTCCGATAAGATAGATTATGTTAAGTCCGGGATGTCGGTGCTCCAGGGTGCCGGGCGTCGTCTCCTCTCGTCAATTTCCCTGTTCCTGGCGCTGATTTCCGCGTCCCCCGCCGTTGCTGGCGAGGAATGCCCGGGGGACGCCGACGGCAACGGACAAGTCGTCGTCTCTGAGATGGTGCGCGCGGTGCGCAATGCGCTCGACGGCTGCGAATTCGTTCCCGGCTGCGTCGGCGACGTGAACTGCGACGGTACGGTGAGCGTCTCGGAGCTCGTGCAAGGCGTCAACAGTTTGCTCAACGGCTGCCCGGTCGCCGACGACCTGGTCGTGGGCGTGGCTTGGCTGCGGGTGAACCTGGGTGACCCGAACCTTCAAGTGGTCGACGCGCGGGTCGGCGGTTTTCCCGGGGGGCATATCCCCGGCGCCCTCCCCTTGAATCCGTACGAGTTGGCGGCGACGGTCGAAGGCATCCCGGTGCAGGTGATCGGAGCGAGTGAGGCGGAGACGCTTCTCAGTGCGGTCGGTCTGCGCAGTGACGCGACGGTCGTGGTCTACGGCGACGCGCCCGAGTTCGACCCGACGCGCGTCGTATGGGCGCTGCGCTACCTGGGACACCCGGACGTTCGATATCTCGACGGTGGGTTCAGCGCGTGGGTCGGCTCCGGCGCGGTCGTCGCGGCCGGCGATCCGACCCGGGTTGCGGAGCCGTACACGGTGCAAGGCGTGGTTGAGGAGCTGCGGGTAACCGGCGCCTGGGTATTGGAGAATCTCGGCCCCGCCCCGTACGATTCGCCGCTGATTCAGGTGGTCGACGCGCGCTCGGCCGGCGAATTCGCGGATGGTCACATCCCGACAGCGTTGAGTCGCGATTGGAACCTCAATATCGACAGCGATACGGGCCTACTGTTTCCGTTGGTTGAGCTCGAGCAACTCTACCTGCAGCTCGACAAGTCGGTGACCACCGTCGTCTACTGCACGGCAGGCTGGCGAGCCTCGGTCGCCTGGCTGGTCCTGACCTACCTCGGCTTCGAGGACGTCCGCGTCTACGACGGCTCCTGGCTCGAATGGGGTGATACCGATCGGGGCTTCCCGATCGCGACGCCCTAACGTGTAGTCCGCACGCCGGCCGTCGGCCGCGGGCGAGGCAACCTCTCCTCCGTAGCCCAGGCGAAGGAGGATGCCTCGCCCCTACACGGATTTCGTTTGTAAGTCGGATGGATCACGATCGGGCGTCCGGTGAACCACGCGCGCGTGCCGGCGATGTAAACCCACGCATGTAGGGGCGACGCATGCGTCGCCCGGGCCGGTCCACCCGGGCAACACACACAA
>JANQHZ010000605.1 GCA_028282445.1 Candidatus Binatia bacterium
GGCCGATCTGACTTTCGTCGGTCTCGTCATCACGTCGAACACCACCGACGGACTCGACCTCGAGGGTGTGATGGGCTCGGTGACGGTGACCGACGTCGAAGCGCGGGACTCGGTGTACGACGGACTCGACATTCGCGCCGACGGCGACGTGAACCTTACCCGCGTCAACGCGCACGACAATGGCAACGACGGTGTCCAGATCGAGATCCCCGGTCCCGACTTCGGACTGCGTAATGTCCTACTCGGTGACGTGACCAGGCAGGCAGCGATCAACGAGACCTCTCGCGCGGGAGGAACCGACCACTCGAGCCAACGATGCTTCGGCGCCGGTAACGAAACTGTATTTATCCCGGGCCCGATGAGTATGAGTGTGCCCAACATCAGCTATCCTCGTGCAACCGATGCATATGCGCCCTGGCCGCCAACGCCGGGCTCGGCGAACCTCTGCGGCTTTCCGGAACTGACACCAGGGACATTGATCATCAACGAAGTTGGTGGGGAGTTCTCCTTCGGGATCGGCAGCGACGACACCGAGTTCATCGAGTTGTTCGACGGCGGCGTCGGAAACACCTCTCTCGATGGGATGGTGCTGGTGCTCTACTCGAACGACACCTACGTCTCCTACGGCGCCTTCGATCTCGACGGCCATTCGACCGATGCGGACGGTTATTTCGTTCTATGCGGCGACGCCGGCAATGTCGCCAATTGCGATTTCGACGTTAGCCCGGACATCGACCTCATCGAGGACGACGGCGGGGTTGCGCTCTACACGGGTGATCAGACGGATTTTCCGAACGGCACGCCTCCAACCACGATCGGCATGATTGATGCGATGGAGGGATGGAACCGCTTCCTGGCTCCGCGTCTCGTGCTATTCAGCAAGGGCCTAGACTCGGCTGGTAGTGGCGAGTCGGCAGAGCGATGCCCGAACGGTCTCGGCGGCTTGCGGAGCGACTACGGCTACATCCGGACCGACGGCAGTCCGGGAGAGCGGAATGATTGTGGGTACTCCGGCGTCATCATCAACGAGATCGATGTCGATCAAGGGACGACGGACGACGCGGAATTCGTCGAGCTTTTCGACGGAGGGTCTGGAAACACCGACCTGAGCGGCCTGGTCATCGTTCTCTATGATGGTAGTGACGACAGCTCCTACGCAGCCTTTGATCTCGATGGGCAGTCGACCGATGCCAACGGCTTCTTCGTCCTGTGCGCCAACGATGCGAATGTACCCAACTGCGATCTCGACGTATCACCCGACAGCGACCTGTTCGTCGACCGCGCCGGTGCGATCACGTTGTATGCAGCCGACGACACGGACTTTCCGAATGGCACGCCCGTCACCGATACGAACCTACTGGACGCCGCTCCGTACCAAGTGAACTTCGGCAGCGTGCTCGTCGTCGACTCGCATTTCACCGACAACGGAGTTCCCGCGGATGACGGTGAAAGCGGGGACGACGACGGGCTGCAGATCGATATCCTCAACGGGCACGTGTCGGTTCGCGGAACTCGCACCGAGCGCAATGGTGACAGCGGGCTCGACCTGGTAACCCTCGAGAACGGCCGCGTGCTCTCCTTCACTCTCCTCGACAGCTTCGCCATCGGCAACGGCTACGACGGGTTCCAGATGAACCGCCTGACCAGGGACTCTCCGCAGGTGCGGCGCAGGGCAGGGCAGCAGTATCGAACCGGCAACATCACAATCCAACGCGTCGAAGCTCGCGACAACGGGCACGACGGCATCGAGCTCAAGGGGCAGGACGGTGTCACAGGATCGATGGTTGTGCTCGAGGACATCCTGGCAACCGGCAATCGTCGCGATGGGCTACTGCTGAACGTATCCAACAAGTACGATGCGGACGCCCAGCCGGTGACCGTCCGCATGGAGCGTTGCGACTTCTCCGAGAACGCCGACGGCATCGAGCTGCGCAAGACCGAATCAGGCTCGGCGGCCTTCGGCGCGATGTCCGTGATCGACGTAACGGCCAGCAACAACGGACGCAGCGGAATCGAGCTCAACCCCATCGGGGATCTGGTGCTGAGCAACATCAATGTCAGCAATAACGGGCGCACCGACGAGTGCAGCGCCGACGGAATCGATTTGAACGCGAGTAACGGATTCGGTCTGCTTCCGACATCGATCCTCGCCACGAACATCATTGCCGTGAATAATGCGAAGGACGGAGTTCAGCTCTCCGCCGTCGGCTCGATTACCGTTGACGGGATCTATGCGGCTGATAACGGCACCGTCCTCTGCGATCCGGAGGAGTTCGATCCCGAAGATCCCGATAAGCCTCTCTTCCCGGGCACGACCCACGGCGACGGGCTACAGATCAATGGCGATAGCTTTATCCAGTATCCAGAAACGCCTGCCAGCGGCACGGTCGACGTGAACCTCACCAACTGCTTGCTCGAGGACAACATCGACGATGGCGCTGACATTCGGGTCAACGGCGCTGTGGTTGTTACCGACTGTGAGGCAAACGGCAACGGCGAGGACGGTATCGATGTAACGGATACGAATGCGATTGGCATTGACTCGTCTGCTGACGACACTCCACCAAGCGACCTGATCGAGAGCTTTGGTTTCCTGGCCTACACCGCTGCAAGCGTATCGCTCGACGGCATCAGCGTCGCGGAGAACGACGACGACGGCGTGGACGTCGGGGCCCTTGGTCCGATCGACATGACGGACATTTGCACGATCGATCACACCCGCGCCGAGGTGCGCCGCGGTGAGGGCGTTGTGGTCAAGCTAACCGGAGGCAGCCTTACAGCGACCGACGTGACCAGCCGCCGCAACCTGAACGGCTTTGAGCTCCTCGAGCTCGGGGGCGGGGCCTTCGCGATCTCCAAGAGTGCGCTGACCGACAACACCGGCGCCGGTATGCGCAGCGGCGCCGATAACGCGATTACCGCCACCGACAACTGGTGGGGCGCCGCCGACGGCCCGGGCCCGGGCGGCAGCGGCAACCCCGTCATCGATGGTATCTTCGGCGGTGGCGCGGGCGCCATCAGCGCGGCGCCGTTCCTTACGGAGCCAGTCGGTGTTGAAGAGTGCCCGGAGCGCGCGCAGGACCTGCGCGACTTTCTGGCGGGGCTCGGTACGATCGAGATCGTGCTGAGCGCACCTCCGGGAGACGACACTCCATTCGGTTTCAACGACGACATCGTTATGGCGCCGGCGACACTGAGTGGCGCCCCTACGGACTTCGTGCTGCAGGACCCGTCCAACCCAAGCCAGTTGTTCATGCGGGTGCCGCCGGGCAACTACAACGTTATGCAGATGGTGCCGCCGGAGTGGCAGATCGGTACGATCGAGTGCACCGAGAGCGTCGAGGAGAACTCGACGCCGAGTGGAGACGGTGCGACGCTGGTGCTGGACGAGCTCGAGACGATCCGGTGCACCTTCGGCAACCGCCTGATTCCGCTGCCGGACGGTACCGACTGTATCGACCAGAGCCAGTGCATTTCGGGCAACTGCGTGGACGGGGTGTGCTGCGACACCGCGTGTGAGGGGGCGGAGGTCTGCAATCTGCCCGGTAGCGTCGGGACGTGTATGGCGAACCCGGCCCCGGCCCCGGCGATGTCCAATCGCGGCTATCTCGCTGCCGTGCTGGCGCTGCTGTCGATCGCCGGGCTGGCGATCTTCCGGCGGCTCCGCGCGTATCGCTGAGCGGAGGTCGTACGCTGTATGGAATAGTTGTGTCCCGTCGACATACATCGACGGGACACAACTATGGGATGCGACTGAGAACGATCACCGGGATCACACGTGGCGCGGCTTTCTTCTGGTAGCTCGCGAAGGCGGGGGCCCGCGATGCCATCTTTTCGAACAAAGCCGTTCGCTCCGGTTCGTTAGTCACGGTTGCGGTGGCGTAGAATTGCTCACTGCCTACCTCGACGCCGACTTTCGGGTTGGCGACCAGGTTGTGGTACCAAGCCGGGTTACGCGCGGCGCCGCCGTTCGAGGCGATGACGATCAGCCGCTCGCCGTCGGCGAGAAAAGCCAGGGGAGTGAGGCGCGGCAGGCCGGTCTTGGCGCCGGTGGTGTGCAGCAGTAGTAAAGTGGACCGGCCGCCGACCTTGCCGTCGTTTGCACGAAACTCCTCGACGACCTTGAGGTTGTAGGGCGTCGTTGCTTTGGCGGGGCTGTCCCGCAGGTTGACCGCCGTGGCGTCTCCGGCGAGGGCGGGACGCGGCGCGATCGTCGTAGCGGCGGCAACCAGACCGCACAGGTAAAGCTGCCGGAGTCTGCTGAGTGACATCTCGATGACCCTATCACAGCCGGCTCGGACTGCCGAACGGCCGCCTGCACCGGGTGCAGTTGCGGGTCAGAACCAAGGTTTCTTGCGCCTCAGCAGATAACCCCGGCGTTTGGAAACCTCAGCGATGATGTTGACGTAGCAGCGATTGGTGCGGGTTCCCGGGCGCGCGCTCACGCCGTGATAGGAGGATGCGGTGTTGAGAAAGATCACCGCCTTGTTGGGTCCGTACGAAATCGTCTTTGCCAGGTTGAGGTCGTCGGGGTTCGCCTCGCGAACGCCCCTCATCCGCACGGGCCGCACACGGCTTTCGTAGAGCTCGAGATCTCCCCCCTGGGAGGTGTCTGATTCGGGCCGCATGTAGAAGAGAATCGCGAATAGCTCGCGCGGGTTGTCGAGGTGTGGACTGCGGACCGAATCGTCGCTCGGCAGGTTGACGACGAACTGAGTTTCGAGGTCGATATCCGCTGTGCCTGTGTGGCGCAGGACCGTGCTCGCCCGACGTATGAAATCCAGGCGCTCCGGGTAGTACCTTTGCAGTGCCGGCATGAGTACCTCGACCGCTTCGCGATAGAAGGCCGACGACACATGATGCTCGAAGAACGACCGCCAGCGTGGCGATAGATCCGTCCCGGTCAACGCCGGCCGGCCGAAGTAGCGGCAGTTGGTTTCGGATTCGTGTCCGCCCTGGCCGACTACAGCCGCGACGGGATACTGTCTCGCGAGCTCGGCATACAAGGGATTGGGCAATGCCGGCTCGATAACGAGATAGGGGAACGGCTGCATGGAGAGCTGCCGCGGGTCGGCGTTTTGCAGAATACTGTACGAGGCCATCACTTTGGACAATTAAGATCACGAGAATCGATATCGTTCGAGGGCCTGGTCGTCGCCAACGAGACTTACCCTTCATGGATGCCGGGCCGCTTCCCGTTTTGGTCGGAATCGAAAGGATCTGCGCCGGGCCGTCGGGCTCGCTTGAAAGGGCTCGGTCGGGAGTGCAACATGACCGGCTCGCAGGACTGAGGATCGTGGTGTCGACGGAAGCCAACGAGCAGAGGGGATCGGTGCCCCCACACACGCCGCTGACCGAGTACTACAAGGCGGATGCGGAGCGCGAGGGGTACGTCATGGACCTCTTCGATCGCACCGCCAAGTACTACGACACGGTCGAGGCGTTGTTTCTGAACGGAGGGTTGCTGTACCGGCGGCTCTCGATGAAGTTCGCCGGCGTCCGGCCGGGGATGAAGGTTCTCGACGTCGCCACCGGCACCGGCGCTGTCTACCGCGGGGCGGCGCGATTGGTTGGGCCGACCGGTCGAGTGTTCGGCGTCGATCCGAGCGCAGGCATGCTGGCGGAGTCCCGCAAGAGTCACGACGGACCTCTGACCAGGGGCTTCGCTCAGGCGCTCCCGTTCAAGAGCAATCAGTTCGATTTCGTCACGATGGGAATTGCGCTGCGCCACGTTCCGGATCTGAAGGCGGCGTTCAGCGAATACTACCGGGTGCTGAAGCCGGGCGGTCAGATCTGGATCCTCGAGAGCCACGTGCCGAAGTCGCCGATCGGGCATGCGCTGACCAAGCTGGTCTGGGCGAAGCTGATCCCGGGTATGACTCTGTGGTCGACCGGCAGTCGCGACGCCAAGCTACTCATGGACTACTACTGGGACACGATCGACCAGTGCGTCGAGCCGCCCGAGATCGTCGCGGTGCTGAAGGACGTCGGGCTGCAGGACGCGCGTTCGAACCTGATCGTTCCCGGCGCCTTTCTCGAGTACCGCGGCCGTAAGCCGGCCTGAGGCTTCCGCCCTCTATTCCCGTCCCCCTGGTAGGGGCTGTCGATTTCCTCGTCAATGAATTGGCGATCGAGGCTAAGGCTGAGGCGAAGGCGAGGCTGAGGGTGGTGGTCGCGCGGAGCGCGACGGCTATTGCCGTTCCCGATGCATCCCTACCATCCTCAGCCTTTG
>JANQHZ010000619.1 GCA_028282445.1 Candidatus Binatia bacterium
GGCGATCCCGGTCATTTCCGTGAGCCCAGCTGCGATGGCCCGCTCGACCTCGTCTGGGTCTTTGCCGGCGGCGGCGATTCGGTCTCTCTGCAGGTAGAGGTAGGGGCGGAAAAAGAACTTCACCGCATCGGCGATACCGAGCTCCTCGCGGGCGATCTCGTTGGCACGATCGACCACTTGCTCGGAATAGATTCGGCCCGCGCCGAGTCCGATTTCCTGCATGGTCTCCGGCATCTCCGGCATGCCGTGATCGGCGGACAGCACGATCAGTGTGTGGTCGAGTCCCACCATCTCGTCGACGAAGCGCAGAAGGTCTTCCATCGTCCGGTCGAGTTGAAGGACCACGTCTTCGTTCTCCAGGCTGGAGGGGCCGAAAAAATGGTTGACCGCGTCGACCGACGAAAAGCTGATGGAAAGGTAGTCGGGCACCGAGTCCTGGCCGAGAGCTTCGCCGCGCATGAGGGATTTTGCGAAATCGAGAATGAGCTGGTCCCCGACCGGGCTCACGAGCAGCCGCGTCGGGAACAGAGGGTGGTTTTCGGCGCCGAAAGGGTGGGGGAAGACTCGGCCGTATCCCTTCAAATCTGTCTCGTAAGGCCGGTCGTCGACCTTGGCGTGCAGATAGGTGTCGGGGGCATTGAGAAGCTCCCAATTGCGGCCGGCGTAGCCGGCGGCCTTGCGTTCGGCGTTCCACTGCGCAGCCCAGGAGGGGTAAGCTTCGTAATAGTAACTGCTCGTGACGAAGTCGCCGCTGTCGGAGGCGAACCAGAACGCCTTGCCGGCTTGCCCGGCCATGGAGATAGCGCTTCGGTCTTTACCCGACACGGCGAAGACCTTGGCGCCGCCGACGGTGTGGGTGACCAGCTCGTCCCCGAAGGTGGGCGCTAGCAGGGACCTCGGCGAGCGGCCTCTCGTGCGCGATTGCTTCTGAGCGGGGTCGACCTGGGCCCTCTCGCCGATTTCTTCACGCGTCGGGAGGATCGGATGTTTGTCGTCTTCGACGTTGTATGCCAGCTCGCCGGCGGAGCGGTCGAACCAAACATTGCCGATCATGCCGTGCACGGCAGGCGAAGCGCCGGTGGCGAGCGTCGAGTGGCCAACGATCGTCTCCGTGTTGGCGTGCCGATAGTGGGCGTTCGTGTACACGACACTCTGCTCGAGCAGGTGGCGGAATCCGCCGTTTCCGAATCGATCTCCGTATCGTCGGAGCAGATCGCCGCGCAGACCGTCGACCGTGATTTGCAGTACCAGTCTGATCTGCTCGCCTGCCGTTGGCGAATCTTGGCGCAGCGAGGTTCGAGCCGGGGCGCAACCGATCGTCATCAGAACGGCTACGGCTGTCGTTCCCGCAAGCGCTCGTGCTACGCCCGGGCTCGGGGCTATCGGCATTCGCTCTCCCTCCTCGAGGTGTTGGTCCTTGGGCGCGCTCGGTCAGTTGCGAGGGTCCCGATCGGTCAGTCGAAGGATCAGCAAACGCCCATAGCCTCGCGAGTCGCGCCACCACATCAAGAACGCGCACGTCCTGTGACCCCAGGCCCCAGGGCGACGTAAGCCTCAACGACTCGGGCCGGCGTGGACGCGGATGCGGGAAATCAATGTGTATCTACGAGGGGTGGGGTCCGGCTTGGTGCGATCGCGAGAGCGATGCCGTCCATCGTCTCAGGTTGCGACGTCCAGACCGATTTCCGTATCGCTTTGATGACCCGCCCGGGGCGGGCGGCGCGTCGAGTTACAGTTTGTCCTTGAACTGTTCGGCCTCGCTCTTCTTCGCCGGGGTCGTGAAGGTCGACTCGAAACAGGCGCCGCCATCGTTGGACAGCAGCTGTACTGTTACCGCCGCGTCCTGATTGAAGTAGGCCGTGCCGCTAGCCGGCCCTGGTAACGGCAGGCTGGTGCCCTTCGCCTTCACGATGATCTTGGCCCGGCCGGCGTCTCCGCCCTTGAGAACCAGCTTGAGGACGCCGTCGGCGGAGGTGGGCTTGTCCTTGTACTTCCACCCCTTGCCGCCGGGCGGATCGCCGCCGATCGACTTGAAGCAGGGCTTGCCGCTGCACAAGTCGCCGCCGCGATTGACAAGTAGCTCGAGGCTCAGGTTGGGGGTGCCTGCGGTCTCGTCGTAGGCGCATATTGCGTAACTCGTGCTGCCGCCGACGGGATCGGCTCCGAGCTCGGTCTGCGTGGTGGCGGCACCTTTGATCCACTTCCAGAGAAACAGATCTTTGTTGTCGTCGGTCTTGTCCAGGAGCTTGACGACGCCTTTGCCCGCCGTGCGGCAGCCACCCGCGGGAGTCGCCGGGCAGGTCGCCTGCGGTAGCGGTGTCGAGGTCGGCGTCGGGGTGGCGGTCGCCGTCGCGCTCGGTGTAGGGACACTGTTGTTGGACACGACCAGGGTCGCCACTGCGGCCTGGTCACCGGCCGTGCCGCCGTTGAAATCGACTGCGTTGCCCCAACCGGTAATGGTGACATTCGTGAAGCTGGCGGGCGCCGTCCACAGGAAGCTGAACTCGGTGACGCCGCCGGACGCCGGCTTCTGCCCGGTGTGGGTGATCTCGGCAAGGCTCGATACCGGATTCGTCATCGCCTGAGTCTGGGCACTGGCGCTGCCTCCGGTCGCGAGCACACCATCGGCCGCCTCGACGTTGAGCCCGGCGTGGGCCTGGTCGCCGATCTCGAACACCCGGAGGGTGTACTCGTTGGTCGACGACGGCGCGACGCTGGTGGGTCCCACCAATTCGACGGTCGGCGACAGCCCGCCGCCGTGACAGAAATTACAACC
>JANQHZ010000639.1 GCA_028282445.1 Candidatus Binatia bacterium
GGCGCCGCATCGGCAAGTGCGATCTGGATCCGGATGCGCCGCACTTGTTGACGCTGGGCTGCGCTCAATCCGGACGAGCCGGGATTGAGCTCCAGACCCGCACTATCGAAGTAGCGCAAGGAGCTTCCATCCAGGGCGATCCCCTCGAGCAGTGCGTTGGTGGTTCCGCCCGAGATCCGGTCGACCGAGCTGGTGGCGTGGTTGTAGCGGTAGGCGACGTCTTCTTCGCCACCGTTGATCGAGCCACTCGCGTCGAGGTCGGATTGGATCCGCACCTCGTCGACCTTGGCGACGGAGATTCCCTCGAATGCCTTCGAGCAGGTCGGATCGAGCCCGCCGCGGCGGAGATCGCGCGCCACGACCTCCAGCATCGCACGAGCGACGGACTGAACGCTGATTTGCGTGGCTTGGCTCTGCATGCTCTTGAGCTGTGCTTGGCTAAAGGTGTGGAGCCCGGCCAGTACGATCGATCCGAGCGCCAGCGAGACCAATGCCTCCATGACGCTGCTGCCGCTCTGGTCGCGTAGCCGGCGAGGCCTCATCATGCGCAGGAGGGCGTGTCGCAGACATAGGTAACGCCGCGTACGGCTGTCTGAGCCGTGCCGTTCCAAGCGACCGAAACGACGACCTGCGACACTCCCTGGATCGGGGTGTTGGGCGTCACCGTCCAGGTGCGGGTGAAGGCGCCGCCGGCCTGCCCGAGCTCGTCGATCTGGCCGCCGGCCTCGGTGTGATCGCCGGGCAACAGGTCGACCGGATTGGTCAACGGGTCGAGCGATCGCAACTGCTCCATCTTGTCGTGTACCAGCGAGCTCGCGGAGGTTACCTGGTTGCTGACCGCCGTCGTTTGCAGGCTGCCAATGGTCGACGCCGCCATGCCCGCGGAAACCAGGAGCCCCAAGGCGGTTCCGATCATGACTTCAACCAGGGTAAAGCCGTGATCGCTGCGGATCATGACGCGGTGACTCGGCCGAGGACGTTGACGAGTAGGGTCTTGTGGCTGTGACCGCGCCCGATCGAGATCGTCACCGGCGAAGCTGCGAGGCCGGTTCGCCCGAAGGTAGGGTTGGCGCCCTCGGACTCGACGACGGTTCCCTCTGGGAGCGCGTACGGCCCCTCGGTCGTCGTGTAATGGCTGCCGTCGGCGCTCGCCTCGAGTGAATAGCTGCATTCGCCGAATCGCACCCGTGTGAAGACACCACGAGCGACCGCTTGCATGCGTGCTTTGCTGATCTCGAGAGCCAGCTGGTCGGCAGTGGCGTTGAGCGTATAGACGCTGCGCAACTCGGAGGTTGCGGGGACGGCGATCGATGCGACGACCGCGGCCAAGCCGAGCACGACGAGTAGCTCGAGAACCGAGAATCCGGCGCTACCTCTTGCGTTCCTTCTAATGTTCCCCATGGCCGACAGATCGAAGCAATGTGGAGGCCAATTCACGTCACGTGACAAGAACTTGCCGGAAAGTGACGCGATTCGACCACGGGTGTCGCGGAATCGCCACAGTTACGGAATCGACGCAAGCCTGCGCGCCTGCTGTGTCGTATGCGTCGTGCGCTCCGCTTTTGCGAGTGCGCCGGCGGCACGCGTGCGCACCTCAAGGGATAAAGGCAAGTACCAACACGAGGAGCATGGTGACGGCGATCGCGCTCTTTACGATGAAGCCGAGCAGTCGTCCGCGCAGGGCTGCGAATCCGGTTCGCAGCGAGTCCCCGAGGCTGCCACCGATGCTGCCGACCGCGAGAGCGGCGCCGACGAAGGCGCCTCCCATGGCGCCCAGCAGCGAGCCGATGCCGAACAAGAACGGGGTGCCGACGATTCCTCCGACGATGGCGCCGGCGATGGTAGCGAGCGTCACGCGCCGACTCGGTTCGGTGCCGGCGCTGCTGGCGACCGCGCTGCCGGCCAGGAGCTCGACGACTTCGCCGACGATGGCCATTGCGAGCAGCCCGGCGGGGATGGTCCACTCGATGATGGCGAAGCCGGTCGCCCAAGCGTAGACAGCGGCCGCCCCGAAAATGATGAAGGTACCCGGGAGGCCGAACACCAGCGATGCCAACCCGAGCAGGCAGACCACAAAGAGCAGGGCGACGCCCGCGATCGAGAGCAATGTGCCCATGGGGCCATCTCACGGACGAATGCTGTGGATGTCAATGTTGGTTGCTGAAACTGAATCCCGTCGCCTGGAAGTGGCTGTCGATCTTCACGTCGCTGAACGGAGGCTTGGGCGAAGGCTGAGGCGAGGCTGAGGTTGGTGGTCGCGCAGAGCGCGACGGCTATTGCCGTGCACGATGCATCCCGACCGCCCTCAGCTTCAGCCTCGCCTCCGCCCTAGCCTCGATCGCCGATTCCGTGTCGGCTTTCGCGAATCAATCTGAACCACAACCGAAAGCGTAGCGGAGTTGCGGCGCCCCTCGTCGCAACTCTATTGTTGTCGGATGGAATCAACCGAGAGTCGCTGCCTCGACGGACTGCGGGTGTTGGACTGGACCGATGCCTCGGGACAGTTGGCCGGCCGCATTCTTGCCGATCTCGGCGCCGAGGTCGTGTTGGTCGAGCCGCCCGGGGGCGATCCGTCTCGGCGCGGCCGAGCGGCGGTACGATGCCTCGAAGGTCAGGCGGCCGGCTGGGCAGCTCGCAACTTCGGCAAGCGGAGCGTGGAGATCGACTTCACCGAGCTCGACGGCTGGCGACATCTGCGGCGTCTAGTCGCCGAGGCCGATGTGCTGATCGAGAATCAACCTCAACCATTGCTCGAGAAGGCCGGTCTTTTCTGGTCGGATCTACACGCCCTCAATCCTCGCCTGGTGATGTGCTCGGTCTCTCCTTATGGCTGCAGCGGTCCACGCAGCGGCGAGCGCGGATCGGATCTCACCGCTCTCGCGCTGAGCGGCAACCTGTTCATGACTGGAGACCCCGAGCGACCACCGGTGCGGTGTTCGATGCCGGTCTCCGACTACCACACCGGGGCTGAGGCCGCGGCAGCGGTCCTGATGGCCTTGTGGCGCCGCGACCACACCGGCGAAGGCGATCACGTCGACGTCTCGATCCAGGAGACGATGGCCAACACGAACGTTTCGCACACGGCGCAGTCGTGGACGACCAAGTACCACGGGCGTCGATCGGGCGCTGCCTACCGCGTCGGCGACTCGATCCAGCGTGAGATCTGGCCTTGCAAGGACGGCCACATCACCTTCGCGCTGCGTGGCGGAAAGGCGCGCATCCCCGGCCTGATGGCGCTGACCGAGGTCATGCGGGAGGCCGGCATGGCGCCGGCGTCGCTGCTCGAGCGCGACTGGTCGCAGTACAATCACAATCTCCTCAGCCAAGCGGAGGTCGACGAGATTTCGCAGGCGTTTGGGGCCTTCTTCATGAGCCGCACGATGAGTGAGCTCTACGATCTAGCCTGCGAGCGGCGGCTGATGCTCGCGCCAGCGAACTCGGAAAGCGAAGTCCTCGCCAGCCGGCAGCTCGCCTCGCGCGATTTCTTTACGGCTTTGGACGCGGAGGGCGAGCGCCGGATTCCGCAGCGCTTCGCGGCCGCACCGTGGGTGCGCGTGCGGCCGCGTCTGCCGCGGCTGGGCGACTGCCGAGAGTTCTCGTCGGCTGGTTTGGCAGCGATTACTCATGCGAGCGACAGCGGCGCAGGTGAAGGAATCTTTCACGGACTCCGCGTTCTCGAGTTCGGCGCAGGCGCCGCAGCACCGCTGGCGACTCGTTACTTCGCCGACCAGGGCGCGACCGTCGTCAAGATCGAGTCGCGCCGGCGGCCCGATTTCCTCCGCACGCTGCGCGACGACGGCTCCGGAAATCTCGACAACAGTCTCTTCTTCGCCTGCATCAACCCGAACAAAATGAGCGCCGGGCTCAACATGAAGGATCCGCGCGGGCTCGAGATCGCGAAACGCCTGGTCGGGTGGGCGGACGTCGTGGTGGAGAACTTCGCCCCCGGTGTGATGGCGAAGTGGGGGCTCGACTACGAGGCGATCAAGGGCGAGTTCCCCGGCCTGATCATGGCCAGCACCTGCTTGTGGGGACAGACGGGCCCGGAACGCGCGTACCCGGGATTCGGTGGGCAGGGAGCGGCACTGGCCGGCTTCAATCACCTGACCGGTTGGCCGGACGGCGAGCCGCTCGGGCCATACGGAACCATTACCGACTCGTTGTCGCCGCGCTTCGCGGTGGTCGCGATCACGGCGGCCCTGTTGCGCCGTGCCCGCGGCGGACAGGGAGCCCATATCGACGTGTCGCAGGTCGAAACCGGGGTCTACTGTTTGAGCGAGTGGTTGTTGGCGTTTCAGGAGTGCGGCGAGTCGTTCGGTCGCTGCGGCAACCGCTCCGAGCAGGCGGCCCCTCACGGGATCTTCCCAGTGCGGGGCGAGGATCGCTGGATCGCGATCGCGATCCATTCCGATGGGGAGTGGAAGACGTTTCGAAAGGCGATCGGCGAGCCGGAGTGGTCGCGGGCGCCGGAGCTCGGATCATTGGCGGGGCGCTTGGAGCAGCTGCCGTTGATCGAGAGCAAGCTCGCCGAGTGGACGGCCGGCCAGGACGGCGACGAGCTCGCCGCTTTGCTACAGAGAGCCGGCCTCGATGCCGCCCCAGTTGCGGATCTGCAAGACGTGCTTGCCGATCCGCAGCTTGCGCACCGCAAACACTTCAACCAGCTCGACCACCCAGTTGTCGGCGAGCACATGGTCGAATCGATTGGCGCGAGGTTCGCGTCGACGCCGATGGTTTTCGAACGCCCGGCTCCCTGCCTGGCCGCCGACAACGCTCGTGTGTTCGGCGACTTGTTGGGAATGTCGGCGAGCGAGGTCGAACAACTGGTCGAGGATGGAGTGCTCGGCTGATGATACCCGAAGCGTATATTGGACGTCGCGAGGAAAGGTAATGGCGAAGGCCCTCTATTTCGATGCCTTCTCCGGTGTGAGCGGAGATATGACGGTCGGCGCCATGCTGGCGCTCGGAGTACCCTTCGAAACCTTGCGCGAGCAACTCGCCACAGTGCGGATCGACGACTATCGCATCGCGAGCGAGCGTCGCTCGGTCCATGGAATCCAAGCCACCAAGTTTGATGTGATTCCGGGCACCCCTGGCGCGACGCATCGGCACTCGCACGATGATTCGCACGATAACTCGCACCACCATCACGGTCACCACAGCCACGATCACGCGGCGCATACTCGTTTCTCCGAGATTCGGCAGCGGCTCGAGGAGAGCGGTTTGCGGCGTGCGGTTCGCGACACCGCGATTGCGATCTTCACCAAGCTTGCGGTTGCGGAGGGAAAGATCCACGGGGTTTCGCCGGACGAAGTTTCCTTCCACGAGGTTGGCGCGGTCGATTCGATCGTCGATATCGTCGGCGCAGCGATCGGCCTACACCACCTCGGAGTCGACCGAGTCTACGTCGGCGAGATGCCACTCGGCTCGGGATTCGTTCACTGCCAACACGGCAACATGCCCGTACCGGCGCCGGCGACCGCCGAGCTGCTCGAGGGCTTTGCGGTGCGCTACGACGACGGGGAAGGCGAGATGGTAACGCCCACTGGAGCGGCGATCGTCGCGACCCTCGCTCGCCCCGGCGCGCCCGCGGGCTTTCGAATGCAGCGCGTCGGGTATGGCGCCGGCTCTCGGACGCTCAGCGATCGCCCGAACCTGCTTCGCTTGGTGTTGGGCGACGTTGAAGAGGCTGCCGCCGCGTCGGAGCTGGTCGTGCTCGAAGCCAACATCGACGATTCGAACCCCGAGATCTTCGAGCATGTGTTCGACGTCCTGTTTGCCGCCGGCGCGCGCGATGTGTGGCTGCAGCCTGTCTTGATGAAGAAGGGCCGACCGGGGTTCGTGCTCTCCGCGCTTTGCGACGTCGGCTTGCGTGACGTGCTGTGTGGAATCGTGATGCGCGAGACTTCGTCGATCGGGGTTCGGTTTCGACCGGTCGAACGCAGCGAGGCGCCACGCAGCGTGGAGATCGTCGAAACCGAGCTCGGGCCGGTGGCGGTGAAAATCGCGCGCGCGCCCGACGGCACCGTCAACGTCGCGCCCGAGTACGAGTCGTGTCGGAAGCTGGCGCGTGAACGCAACGTCGCCTTGAAGCGGGTCTATGCAGCCGCGATCGCCGCAGCGGCGTCGATTGCGTAGGCCCTCCTCCGACCCCGCGGTTGCCCGCCGCTCACCCCATCAGCGCCGAGATGGCGAGGGCATGCGCGCCCGCTTCGGCGAAGCGAGCCCGGTCCTCCGGGCTTCTCTCGAAGCTCCCCATCCACGGCATGATGCCGAGCGGCGGTCCGAGCAGGTCCGCGAGTACGTCGACGTTGGTCCGACTGGCGAGGTCCTGGTCCTCTTCGAGGGTGTTGATCACGTAACCGATGGTCTCGAGGCCGATCGCACGCGCCCATCCGGCCGTGAGCTGGGCGTGGTTGATGGCGCCGAGACGATTGCCGACGACGATCAACAGCGGCAACTTCGCGCGCTCGGCGAGGTCCGCGAAGGTGGTGTCCTCCCAGATCGGGACGAGCAGTCCCCCGGCTCCCTCGACGATGGTCAGGTCGTGACGCTTGCGGTAGTCGGCGATGGTCTGGACGATGGCATCGATTTGAATGTCGTGACCGTCGCGGACGGCGGCTACGCTGGGCGCCAGCGGATCGGTAAAGCGATACGGGCAGATCTCGTCGATCGAGTCGCGACTGCCCGAGAAATAGCGCAGGTTCTCGGCGTCTTCCGGGATCAGCACGCCGCGTGGGTCTGCCCGGCAGCCGGTTTCGAGCGGCTTGAGGACGCCGACCCGGCAGCCGCGCGCGGCGACGGCGGCTGCGATTGCACAGGATACCGTCGTCTTTCCGATGCCGGTATCCGTCCCGGTCACGAGGATCGATCGCTGAAGCAAAATGGGGCCCGCCGTTTC
>JANQHZ010000643.1 GCA_028282445.1 Candidatus Binatia bacterium
CCGGGGTGATGCCATCCGTTTCCATCCCACCCTGCTGGAATTCGCCTCGCACTATCGCTTCGAGCCGCGCCCCGTGGCGGTGGCACGGGGGAATGAGAAGGGCTACGCTTCACATTGCACCTCCTTCGTAGGGTTCGGCGCGACCTGCGGGAAGCGCCGTCGCTTCGAGAGCCTGCTGCCCTGCTTCTTGACCGGAGGATTGTCGCCGGGGTGCTCGTACAGGCACTCGTTCTTGTCGTTGTAGGCGTGGGCGAGAAGCAGTCCGCGCCGGCGCCAGATCTTAACCGTCTGAGTCGAGACACCGAGCAGGTCGGCGGTCTCGTCGAGGGTCAACATGCCGTCCTCGCGCAGGCGGTCGTAGCGCGTCTTGATCTGGTAGTCACGCCGCAGCCGCTGCACCATAAAGGCGTGGAAGGGCAAGCCCTCCCCGGAGACGTGGCCGCGCTCATTGAGAATGCGCGCGATCTCGCCCTCGGTGTGGTCATCGAGCAGGGCATCGATCTCGGCGACGACGTCGGCCGAGGTCTGACGGAGCTGCCACGCGGGCTGCGCGAGCGGCAGCATCAGGATTCGGCTGGCGCCTCCGCGGAAGCGCACGCCGGCGGTGATCTCATCGCCCTTGGTCAGCGTGACGTCCTCGAGGAGCAGGCGCACCATGCGCTTGCGCTCGCGCTGCGGCGTCTTCGGGTCGTTCCACAGCCGCGGGAAGTCGGTGGCGAGCGCGAGAATCTCCTTGCGCCGCCCGTCGTCGAGCTTCATGTGGTCCTCGGCACGGCGCTGCTCGAGCTCCTCCTGCGCGTCGTGCAAGGCGCGCAGCTTCTCGTTCCACTCCGCCTCGAGCACGTCGACGACGAGGCGGTTGGCTGGGTCGGCCTCCATGAAGCGGCGGCGGGCGAGGTCGGCCTCGTGGCGCGCGCGCTCGACCCGCTGGCGACGCAAGGCATCGGCTTCGTCGGCACGTGCCTCGAGTTCGGCCTGGACCTGGAGCGCGACCTCCAAGGTCACGGGGGTGACCGTCTCGACGAGCAGCATGCCGATGGCCTCGTCGATGCCCGAGCCCGGGATGGACTGGCACTTCGCCGTGGCGGTCTCGATGCCCTCGCTCTGGCACACGTACTCGGGCCACTGCCTGGCCTTGCGCGTGTGGTAGCGGACCGTCATCCGCCGGCCGCAGACGCCGCAGACCGCCAGGCCCTGGAGCAGCGCGGGCCCTTCACGGGGTGGGCTCTTGCGGCGCTCGGAGCCGTGGGCCTGGGCGTTGTCGCGCAGCCGGGCGAGGTTGGCCTCGAACTGCTCCCACGTGATGTAGCCCGGGTGCGTGTCGGGAAACAGCGCGATCCACTCCTCGCGCGGGAGCACCTCGATCTCGATGCGCTCGCCCGGGCGTTTGTGCGTGTGTGTGCGCCCGAAGCAGAAGGCGCCAGCGTAGCGCGGATTGTGGAGCACTCGGAGCACGCGCCAGTGGCGTAGCTCCTCCCAGAGCAGCTCTGCCTTGTGCGGGCCACCGCGCGGCCGGCGCGGAAAGCGTAGCTCCTGCTCACGGAAGTGCTTTACCGTGGCGCTCGCCGAGCCAGTACGCTCGAAGGTCTCAAACAGGTGGGCGATGCTCTTGCGGACCTGGCTGTCGGGATCGAGCACGACGTTGTCGGCGGCGTCGTACACGAGGCCGACCGGTAGCGGCGTCTTCAGCGCACCGCGACGCGCCTGGTTGAGGATACCGCCACGCAGCCGCGCGCGCAGCACGTGCAGCTCGGCGTCGGACATCGTGCCCTTCAACCCCAGCAGCAATCTGTCGTTGAAGTCGCTCGGGTTGTAGATGCCGTCCTCGTCGAGGATCAGCGTGTCGGTCAACGCACAGATCTCCAGCAGCCGATGCCAGTCGGTGGAGTTGCGCGCCAGGCGCGAGACCTCGAGCCCGAGCACGATCCCGGCACGACCCATACCGACCTCGCTCACCAGCGTCTGGAAGCCTTCGCGATCGGCGCTCGACGCGCCGGACTTGCCCAGGTCGGAGTCGATCACGTTCACGCGCTCGATCGGCCAGCCCAGCGCCACCGCCCGCTCGCGCAAGGCGTACTGGCGCCTCGTACTCTCGGTGTTCTCGAAGACCTGCCGCACGGTGGACTGACGCACATACAGGTACGCGTCGCGCCGCAGGTGGCTGGCGGTCACCTTCTGGTGGATCGCTCGTGTCATGCATGCACCTCCTGGATGTGGCTCAAGGTCATGGCGGCGAGGATCCGGACCACCTCCGGGCTCGCCTCATCCGGCAAAGGCGAGGGCCGTTGGCGCCCGGTCTGCGCCGGCGGCGCTGGTGGTGTCCACGGCGCTGGCAACCTGGACCATGCATCCATCCAGGCAGCGACGCCCTGGCGCAGCAGCACGACCAGCCCGTCGCGGCTCGCCGAGGCGTGACGCTCCACGGCGTGGGCGCGCAGCACCTCGTAGCGCTCGGCGTGGTCAGGCCTGCTCTCTGCGCTTGTCGGAGCCTGCGTCGGATTGCCTGTCATCGCCGTTTTTTTTCCTGCCGTGCCAGTGCTCGCTCGATGCTCCGCCGGTGCACCGAGATGCCGAAGCGCTCCTCGACCAGCTCGACGAGCTCCCGTGGGCCGAGCTCCGGCTGGTCGGCGAGCGCCTCCCGCAGTGCCCTCACCACCTTCTCAGACAGCTTGTGTGCCCGCCGCGGTCCGGGCTTCTTGGGTAGCAGCGCCGGCAGGCCGCCTTCCTCGTAGGCCGCCTGCGCCTGGTAGTACGACGGTCGCGACAGGCCGAAGCCCGCCGCGCTTTGGCTGACCGACTGTCCGTCCACGCGCACGCGGCGCAGCATCTCGTACTTGACCTGCACCAGGTCGCGCCGGTCGAAGAACTCGCTCGCGACGAAGGCCTCGTCGGTGACCTTCTCCGGGTGCGGGTGCAGGCAGCCCTGCTCGCGCAGGGTGTCGACCTTGGGATCGCTCTTGGGTCGGGGCATGAGCGGCGCTCTGGATGGATGTAAGGTGGATTATGCCGCATAAAGTCGTAATGTCAAGCCAGAAATGCCAAGAGCTGGTTGATCATTACCGGTTAAAAGGCGATAAATGCCGGATTCCGCCTCCGGAAACCTGAACACAATAACCGTCATGGGCAAAATCAGCCTTACATATGCGGCATAATCTCGTTGACACCCGCCCCTCACCACCGGGCGCGAAAGGAACTCCCGACATCGGCCGCTCATCAGACCGCCCCTCGAACGAGCTTCGCCAGTTCCAGGAGATCGGCCACGCGGAAATGCGAGCGCCCGGCGGACACGACAACCGCCGGATCTTCGGCCACGGCGCTGGTCCACCGCGCGGGCAGGCTACGGGCCTGGCCCGTTTCGTCCACGTAGACGACCCGGTCCTCGGACCAGAAGTGCCGGTAGTCGATCAGGTCGTACTCGCGTCCCCACAGCGGGTGAAACGGGTGCGTCACCCGGAAACGTCGGCACTCAGCCTGCGCATCGGGTGCATTTGAAAGGTGTGTCCAAAGGCCGTGTGGAACGATTGATTCGCTATGTGCGCGACAGCTTCTTCGCCGCCCGCCAATGGCGCGATCTCGATGACCTCAACGCTCAGGCCGAGCTC
>JANQHZ010000689.1 GCA_028282445.1 Candidatus Binatia bacterium
GAGACGACCCCGGCCACCAATCCGATCGACAGGATCAGCAACAGATCGGATATGACGAAGTCGAGATGCATGGCCCGATACGACTCATACCCGGACAGAAACAAGGGCGCTATTGCGCCCGTCCCAAGGCGCTTCGCGCCGTCCCAAGCTCCGCGTCGCCTGCGGCTCGCAGCGCGTCCCAAGACGGCCCCGCCGTCGCCCGGTAAGCGCGGGCGGCCACCGGCCGCCCTTGGAACCAGCGCGAAGCGCTGTTGGGACGGCGCGCAGCGCCAGGGGACACCCGCCGAGCGCAAGCGAAGGCGGGTTTGAAGCTTGGAGGACGAGGCGGACGGCCTTGCCGTCCGCCTCGTCCTCCGATAACAACGTCGGTGGGCCGCTAGCTCAGTTGGCTAGAGCAGCTGACTCTTAATCAGCGGGTCCGGAGTTCGAGTCTCCGGCGGCCCACTCTATAACCCCTGCACTGCAGGGGTTTTTTCGTGAGTCAGTTCCTCTAGCGAACTGTCGCCAGCCGGTCTGGGTGCAGATGGGGTGCGGGCGGGTGCAAGTGCGTCGAGCCGGTTCGCAACACCCCGGCGGTCCCTTGGCATTAGATGTCCGTACACGTCGAGCGTAAAAGACGCCTTGTGGTGCCCGAGCTGCTGGCTCACATAGAGCAGCTCCGCACCGTCGCCGAGTAGCAGGCTCGCGTAGCTGTGGCGCAAGTCGTGAATCCGTCGGTGCCGAAGCTCCGCGGCTGCGAGTAGCGGCTTCCAGATGCGTCGACGGAAGTTCGACTCGTCCAGCATCCCGCCGGCCACGTCGGGAAACACCAGAGCGTCTAGCGTCTCGCCCCGGCGGATAGCCTCCGCTTCGGCGTCCATCTCGACTACCCGACCGAACTGGCGGTCATACTCTTCGCGGAGCGTCCGCTTGAGTTCCTCGCTCATATCGACGCGCCGAGACTTCCCGCCCTTCGGGACATCAACGACGCCCTTTGTCACCGAGCGTTGAATCAGGATCGTCCCATCCTGCCAGTCGACATCTCCCCACTGTAGGGCGACGGCCTCACCAAGCCGAAGGCCGGCCCGCGCGATCGTTAGTACGAATGGGAAGTAGCGCCGGAACTGCGGCACGACCTTGCTTCGCTTTCGGTGCATATGGTTCCGGCACTTCTCGAGCAGCTTAGAGAGCTCGTGCGCCTCGAACGGGTCCACCCGACGCTTTGCCTTGGCCGACTTGTGCCGCGACCTGTTGCGCCCCTTGCGGCGGCCTAGCGCCGGATTCGAGCCGATCAACTCGTCCTCGACCGCTTCACTCAAGATCGACGACAGGATTCGCAGGTGCTTTCGGGTATTGGTGTCGGACAGACCTTCGGCGCGTAGCCGCGCCTCCAGGTCCTTCACCTGCCGGCGGTCGATGTCCGCTAGCTCGATATCCCCGAGAGCCGGCTTAAGCCGGAGCCTAAGCACGCTCTCGTAATCGACCACGGTTGAATGCTTCAGCTCGGGCTTTGCCCGCTCTAGGAACTCGTCGGCAAAGTCGCCGAATGTCGGCCCGGTTGGCTCCGGCTCCCCCAGCAACCCAAGATCGCCGGCCGCCAGTGCGGATTGAACCTCTTTCGCAAGCTTCGTCGCCGCTTTCTTGTCGCCGACTTGTTTGCTCGTCCGATTGCCCTTGTGGGTCACGAAGATCCACCAGGGACCGCCCTTCGTTTTCTGTCGGACTCTTACGCCCATCAATTACCTCCATATCCGGGGCGCCGAGAACGACGGCGCCCCGGAACTACTCAACGCGACTTAGTCGGCGACACCCCTTCGCTCGCGAGAGATCTCGACAACGGCCGGCTTCTCCAAAACCTCTTGCACGTCGGCAACCGACAGCGACGGCTCCGAGCTACTCCGTTCACTCTCCAACTCGAGTAGCAGGAACGGCACGTCGAGTTCCTTCGCCAGCTCCCGAAGGTGTTCAAGCACCCCGCCCTTCTGATCTAAGCTCAGTCGTTCGAAAATCGCGCCGAAGGTCTCAACCACGATCCGCATCCGGTAGTTCTCCGATGCCGGATCGACGGCGGCGAGCGTATCCTTGAACCACTTGGCGATCTCGGACTCGATCGAATCGGGCTCCTTCGAATCGTAGTCGCCCCAGCTCGGCGACGTTGCCCCCATCGCCAACTCGACCAACGCCCCGCGTACCGCCTGCGGCCCGCGATTCGACATCGCGCAAAGACTCTCTATGTCTCGGTGGTGGAGCAGTAGGGTCGCGAACGACAGCTCCGGCGGGTACGGGGTCGGCTCGCCTTCGGCGAACCTGAAACGAAACTCGTGGCGGGTGCCGTCCTCGATCTCCCGCTTCAGGGTTGCGAACGCCGCCCGCCGAACGGCTACCGGGTCGAGCGGCTCCCGGTCTTTCGTCTTTCGGGTCGCACCGTTCCGCTTGGCCGCGTTCGTGGTCGACCGCTTCTTGGTTACTGTCCGATTGGCGGTCGCGATTCGCTTGGCTGTGGTCTTCTTTCGTTGCATTTCCTTGCCTCCCTTAGATGTAATGCCTTCGGGATACAACTGTAACACGTTGTAAGTCAAGCGTATTCGGACTATTCACTTGTCAGGTCCAAGAGAGATGACGCCTCCCCCGAAAAGCGGCAGCGATGCCCAAACTTCGATTCGTATCCCGAGCCCGTTTCTCCGTCGGGCGGATGCCCTGAAGGCCCGGATCGCAAAGAACGACAAGACCGCTATTGCGCTCGGTGGGCGCGTCTCTCGATCGGCGGTGCTCAAGCTCGCTATCGCCCGCGGCCTGGAGGCTCTCGAAGCCGAGTACGAATGACCTCGCCCGATCTGCCGCGCTACGCCTTCCGCGTGTACTGGTCGGAGACCGATGGCGAATACACCGCCCACTGCGAGGAACTCCCGCAGGTATCGGCCGGCGGGCCTTCGGCAACGGCAGCGCTCGCCGAGGTGCTGATTGCCTTGAAAGCAACCGTTCAGGTAATGCGGCAACACGGCGATCCACTGCCGGCACCGCTGCGCGAGCGGTAGGACTTAGTGGCAAATTTGCCACAATGTCCCCGTCACTGGGAATTCTCCCAGTGACGCAAAAGTGACGCGCCAAAGCTTAAGGCAGACTTGCCTTAAGCTTTCCGACCTACTCGAACCGCACCGGAAACGGCTCGTCACCGTTCCACACGGTCCGGTAGCTCTGCCAGCTCTGACCCCCGTCGAGACTGGCTGCGAACACCCACACCGCACCGAACTCGTCGCCGTCATCGGCTCGGCAGAGATTGCGGATCGGCGTCCCTTCCGGGAGCACCCGCCCGCGCCTGCCCTCCTCCAGTGGGAGAGTTTCGATCTCCGAATCGAGCTGAAGCATCGGCGAGTCATGCCTTACCTCAATTCGGCAGCACTCCGCGATCTCTCAGCGAGACCGCGTCAGTGACGATCCGGTCTAGCTGCTCGACCACCGGCGCGGCACTGTCGGACATCTTGTCGACCCCCTCGGCGCACTTGCGTAGCGTAGCGCTAGCCTCACTCCACTCGCGTACGACATCGATGCTCTCAGCCATGCCCCGGAGCGACTTGGCCGCAAGCGCCAGATACTCCCGCATCTCCGCACCTTGGCGAGCGCCATCCTGGACGGACTTCAACACCTCTTCGTTGATCTTGACCTGTTTCAAACCTCACCTCCTCATCAGCGGGCCGTATTCACGACCTCTTCCACCAAAATGGCGTTAGCGACGGGGTCGCGGGCTATCGCCGCGGCCGCCGCTCTCGCCAACACATCGACGGGGATGTCCCCCGATTCGATTCGCCTCGTCAGGTCTCTGACCGCGTCGGCCAAGTCCTGGTTGCTGTCGACGACGGTTGCGGTGCTCGTCTCAATTGCCGCCGTGTTCTGCGTCAGTGCGTCGAGCTGTGCGCTACCGAGATTGCTGAGCCCCTTCGCCGAGAAGTCCAGGTAGCCGAGCGACGCCGCCTCCTCCCTTGCGATCGCTCGCTCGTTTGCGACTCCACCACCTGAGTAGACGTCACCGACGAGACCAAACCGCCGCTCACCGAGATTACCGATCTCCGTGTAGAGCTCGGACAACTCGCCGACCTGTAAGCTGTCGTCGATATCGTCGCCGTAGATCCGCAGGATGCCCCGTTGCGCGGCGTTGATCTCGGCGTCGATCTTGGCGAGCTGCTGCCGCGGGGAGAGTTGGCCGAACCTGAGCTGTTCGGCACGCGCACGGAAGTTATCCGAGCTTCCGAACAGTGCGTCCGGTGTCGTGCCGAGTGCGGCCTCTAGTTCGTTGTACGCGGTCTGCGTCGCGACGATCTGCGGTAAGCTAGCGCCGACGATGTTTGAGAAGATCCCCGGTAGTGCGCCGAGGTCACCTGCACCGACCGCCGTGCCGATCGCGTCCGTAAGCTCGTCGCCGAGTCCATCGAACACCTGCGACACTAGAACGTCTTTGACGCCCCGTAGCGTCTCCGTCTGGAGCGTAGAGACGAACCCAGAGCCCTGGCGTGCGCTCGCCCGGATGATCTCGTCAACGGTGCCGCCTGCGGCTTGTACGGCCCCTGGCGTGCGACGCTCGAACTCCACACCGATTGCGGTTTCCAGACCGGCGGAAACCGTGTCCTCGAGCTTGCCGAATACTTCAAGTTGCCGGTCCAGGTTCTCGAGCAACACACCTGTGTTGACCGTGCGTTCGCCGACATGCTTGAGCGCGAGCGACACGACATCGACGCCGGCCGGAATGTCGTCCTCGAAGATGCCGACAACTTCCGTCAGGCCGGTGATTAGCTGGTCGCGGCGTAGGTCTCGGGGGAACGGACCTTCGCCGCCAAACTCACCGAAGTTGACCGCGACCTGCTCGACCGCGGATCGCAGGTTGTACCCGCTCGCTTCGGCGAGTAGCCGGAACTGGCGTCGCGCTTCCTCGGGGAACTCGACGCCGGAGAGCAGGACGTTCGCCGATGATTGGTTAGCCAAGTCGACCGAGAATTGCGCGTTGCCCTGTCCGAGCAGGACACCGAGCCCGAGCGATGGACCGTTAACCGCATCGAGAAGGTCCTGTGTGACGGTCACCGGCCCCACCCACTGCGGCCGCCCGTTTATGAGCGCATAGCCCGGATCGAGGAAGTCCCGCTCGCCGCGTCGATTGACGTACGGGCGGCGGGTGTTCGTGAGCGGGTTCAGCAGCGCGTTGACGACGTCCGTGGTTAGATCGCCGTCATTGCCCATCGTCTGATTGCCCGGAATCGGGAAACCACTCTCGGTGAGAAAGACAAGACGTGACGTAGGAGTTCCGAACAGCGTATCAGCGTCGATGCCCCGCCGCCCGCTGGCCTCGACCGCGTTCTGTTGCAGGATGAACGAATTACGGGACGCGGCCTGGTCCAAGATCTTGCCTGCTACGTCGCCCTCGCTGAGCCGACCCTCTCCGAAGAGTTCGTCGATCAGGCTGGTCAAGGCACCAACGACAGCGCCGACCGCGCCACCCACGACAGTTCCGATTACCGGTATCACTGAGCCTATGGCCGCCCCCGCCACTGTGGCTCCCGCGATCGTTGTTCCGGGTTGGAACGACTCGCCGAGAAGCCCATCCCTCGTTAGGTCAATCGTTCCGGTCGATGTACGAAGTAGGTCGCGCTCTTCCTCGAAAATGGCGTCGATGATCGGTCCGACGATCGACGCCCCGACCGCGATGGGAACGAACGCCGAATTGTTCTGCTGCTGTGGCCCCCGTTGTTGAAAACCGGCAGCGATACCGGCAACCGTGCCGATATCCGGTCCAGTGAATTGGCTTCCGAAAGCGTCTTGCGCGAATGCGCGGTTGCCAAGCGTGCCGACCCGCCCACCGGCAAGGTTGCCCGCGGTCGCAAGACTAACCGGAACCTGTGTACCGCCAACGGTTGGCACCGTCGTACCTGCAAGGACTTCCGCGAGCGCCTGCCCGCTGATCGCCGCCGATTGGAAGCCGCCGCCGAAGTTTCGTGCAATCGCGTCGCTTGCCCTGCTCGACTCACTCACCAGATCCGCCGAACCCTCCCGGAAGATTGACCGCATGCGGTCCACACCGGCCTCGAGGAAGCCGGGGAGATCCTCCGCGAAGTTGCGCTCGACCTCGACGTCCAGCCGCAACTTCTCACCGAGGAAGGCGTCGACGGCGTCCGCGCCGGCCACTTGGAACGTGTTGACTAGAGCGTCGCCCAAGTCCAACCCGTTGCCGCCCGTGGTGAGCCGGCGCACGGCTCCACCGAAGTCCAGAGAGATTGTTTCCGTCGTGCGCTCGAGCTCCTCGCGGGCTTGGCGGATTGGTTCGGGGAGCTTGCGGTACTCCTCGCCGAGTTGCTTGACCCGCGGTGACGACTCGGACGCAGCGCTACCGCTTTCACGCATAGCCAACTGCAACCGGCTTAGGACGTCCTCCACGTCGGAGACTACGTCACGGTCATTCAGGCCAAGATCGTCCCGCACGCCCCGGATCGCCGCCGAGATCGCTGGATTGATGCGCTGCTGCTCGTCGTCGATCTGGCGGTCCAGTTCGGCGAGACGCGCCGCACGGCCACGACGGTTCCGCGGATCGCTCTCGGCAAGCCTATTGCGTTCCTGAATCAGCGCACCAAGCCGACCATCCGGAGCGGCGCTCTCGGCGATGCCTAGGAACTGGAGCAAGCCTTCCGACGCAGACACGAGCGTCGGCGTCACCGCGGCCGCAAACACCGTTGCTAAGCCAGCACCGGCCAGCGTCAGCCGCTCGATGTTGTCGTTTACGGCCTCGGCTTGCCGCCCGAACGTCTCATCGAAGGTCAGCCCGAGTCTTGTATTCTCCTCTTGGAGATCACGGATTCCCTCCGCGCCGCTGTTGAGCAGGTTGATGAACTTCGCGCCCGACCTGCCAAACAGCTCCATTGCCGCAGCCGTCTTTTGTGGCCCGTCGGGTAACTCCTGGAACACGTCGGCAACGTCAGTCAGCACCGCGACGTTGCTACGCAGTGCGCCGTTCTGGTCGACCACCTCGACGCCGAGCGCACGGAAGACGTTCTGCGCCCTACCGACGCCGCTGGTGGTCTCTAAGAGCCTGCGATTGAGCAGCCCTAGCCCTTGCCCCAGCTCCTGGATCGGGACGCCTGAGAGCGTCGCTGCCGTGCGCAGCGAGCTAAACTCCTCGGTCGCTGTCCCAGCCGCTCGGGCGAGCTTGGTGATGTCGTCGACCTGCGTGAGCGTCGTTTGCAGAGCGGCGCCCGCACCGACCACCGCAGTGCCGACCGCTACCATGGACGCACGGAGCGTCTCGGCACCGCGTGCGGCGCTCTCGAAGCCGGTGCTCGCGCTACGGCTGAAATCGTCGGACGCTCGCTCGACGTCTTTCAGCTTGCGCTCGGCTTCATCGAACACACGCAGTGTTCCGTCGTCAGAGACGCGGAACTTTAATGCTATCTCTCGAGCTGGCACAGCTCACCCCAATCCGCCTCCACCACAAACCCACGGTTGAAACGACGGCCCGCGTGTCCCCGCGCGGACCGTCGGCGTGGGAGCTGCTAGGCAACAGCGCCCGCAGCGTTCGACACTTCCTTGGTTGCAGCCGCGACAGTTGCCGCGTCGCGATCCGTCTCCCTTGCGGCGATCGCTTCGCGAGCGTCCGCAAGCGGATCTCGACCGGCTTCCCGACTGGCCCGCAACTGTCGCACACGGTCAGTGGTGCGCAGCTCGCCGTCGTCGGCGTTGGCGAGTGCGGCCGACACGCCTTGCAGCTCTCGGGCGAGTTCGTCGATCTCGTCGAAGGTCTGGTGAGCCTCGGTAACCTCGTCGGGCAGCTTCATGCTCCGACGCAATCCGAGAATCCGACCCTTGGCACCGGAATGCATATTGATGCCGCGGTTAGCGGCTTCGTCGAGCAGTAAAGCCGCCGTCGCCAGGTCTCCGGATTCGCGGACCGTATCAGCGAGCGCCCCGAGCTGCCGGTCACTGGCGTTCGAAACGACCGCCTGCATGCGCAGCGCCCGCGTCTCTTCCAGCTGCTCAATCAGAAGATTGGTGCGGATGTGATCGCCGATCACCGCAGCGTTTTGGCGGTCGAGCACGTCCTTCGGGTAGCGATAGATCCGCTCCGATTCCGGGCTCACGTCGTACAGCTGGCGGGACGTGAAGCGAGCCTGTCGCGCGATGTTGTCGAAGTTGAGAGCCGACTCACGCTCGCCTTGCAGCGCCCGCGCCTCGGTCCTCCACTCCGCGAGAGCGTCGTGGAGCGCTTCACGGGCTTCCGTGCGAATCGCCCGCCCTCTTTCCGCCCGGTACTTGTCAGACAGCTTCTCGCGCGATTCCTTCGAGTCGAGCGCCCTGAGCTTCGTGAGCATCTCCTCCACCTTCGGCCGTGCGAGGTCGCGAAGCTCGGCGCCCTTGTCGCGGAGTGCCTTTGCCTTGTAGAGCACCGCCCTCATACCGACGCCTCCGGGAGCGTCGCCTGTCGCCAATCGAAGCTGCCGACCGTGTGAAGGTAGCGAGCCGTCCACACCGTTCCGTTGGTCGCCGTGGAGAGCGCCAAGCCGCCGCTGTCCGAGCCCACCAGCGCGATCGTCGCCGCCGTAAACGGCAGGCTGGTCTGCTCGACCCAATTGAAGCGCAGCGCCTGATCGTGCGTGCCGAAGCGCGCCTCCCAGATACCGCCCGTCGAGTCGACCGCAAGGGCCAAGCCCCGATCGGGTCCGCCGCCGATCGCGACCTTGTCGACCGTGAACGGACACGTTACCTCGGTCCACGAAGTACTCGCGCCGAAGCCGGCGCCGCTGCCCGAGTTCCGGGAGACGTACAGCTTTCCGCTGTCGTCGACCGTCGCGAGGAGTCCGTGATCGGTCCCCCCGCTTACGACTGTTTCTGTTGCTGTGATTGCTGGCATTGTTTGCCCACGCCCTTTCCGCTCGGCTTTGTGCCGAGCTCTATGGTTTGTGTTGCCCCGTTCTCGAGTTGCAGCGTAAGCCGCAGCCGGTTGACTGCCCCTGCGTACAAAGACGAATTCGCCTTTGTACGATCCTCCGGCTCACCTACGTGCAACTGTAAATTGACAGTTGCACGATCTTGCCGCATCGCTGCCGTGTTCATGCGTACGTCACCCAGAGTCGCGCCGACTGCTGCGGACGCGCAGCGACGAGCGAGCCGAAAGCTGCGTTGCACACGTCGTCCCTGCCGCCGGGATTGTGGTCGATGGATTCGCGACCCGCCCTCGACACTCGCCGCTCCAGGTTGACCGCTTGTGCGACGAGTCGCTTATGGTCGAGTAGCTCGAGACCGCCCGAATTGATCTTGGGAAGCGTCGCCGCGTAGATTTCCGACTTCGTCTTGTCCGATGTTCGGTAGGTGATCCCGTGTTCGCGGAACGCCTCCCGCGGCCACTCGCCGGCATACCGGTCGCCCGTGACTTGCGAACAGTGGTAGGCTCGCAGTGTTTCCGCGAATTCCTTCACGACCGCCTTCGGACTGAACGGCGGCCGCCGCTCGCGGATACAGTCGAGCACCGGAACACGTTCGCGGCGGTCAAAATGTGAGATCGCGAGAGTGAAGCTGTCGGACGCACCGCCCGACGGATCGGTGAACGCCCGGTAGCGGACGCCGGGAACCGGCGGAAGCTCCAAGCGACCCGGCACTGTGACTGCGTCCAGCGCCTCGAGCGTTAGGAACGCTTCCACGTCGCTTCGGAATTCAGCACCGAACTCAGCCGCAGCCCGTTGCGGGTCATCTTCGTAGGCGCGATCGATTTCCGACTGCGGCACGCTCGGATTCATGACGCGCGTTGCCGCCTGCCAAACAAGTACGTTCGAATCGTCGCGGCCGTGGTGCTTCCGGAAAGCGCGATAGAGCTCTCCGGTTCGGCTGTGTGGCGACGATAGACACAGCAGCAACGGATTCGGCACCGTCGCCATGCCGGGTCGGACCGCCGCCAGGATCTCGGCGTCTGGATTCGCGGAATCGTCGGTCCTCCAGAACGCCAACTCATCACAGAGCACGGCTAGCAAGGTGAAGCCGCGGACGTGCCGAAAGCTCGCGGTCTGCACCTCGATCACGGTCCGGTTGTTGAAGGAAATACTGTCCTTCGTTCGGCTCGCGACCATCCCGGAGAGCATCGGGATATGGTCGACGAAACCTTCGACGTACCTGAAGATCGTTCGCGCCTGTCGCCTGTCGGCAGCAAGAATCGCAACCGTTCCGACCTCGCCCGGAGCGAGCACGTCGTCATACTTCCGAAAGCAGGCGATGTAGACCGCGACGAGCGCCGCAATCCTGCTCTTACCGCCACGCCGGCCGGTGATCAGGTAGGCTTCGCGGACTTGTTCGGCCGGCACAGTCGTGCGACCCGTGCAGCGCTGGTAGATCTCGAGTTGCTCGTCGGTGAGCCCGAGACCGAACACGGCTGCGAGCAGCACCAGCCAGTTATCCCAGCTGGTGCCGTCGAGCCACGGACCGAACAACTTCCGGTCCGCTATCGCGTCAAGAATCGTCACCGCGTCGCCCGTGCCGCTTCCCGCCGGTTGCGTTCGCGCTGGTTCTCGACCGCCTCGAGCCGCATCAGCTCGACCCGCGACTCGGTCATCTCTTTCTCGAGCGCCGCGATCGCAGATCGCAACACACCCATACGAGCCTCGAGATCGCGCTCGCGGTAGTCGGCCCGCATGAGCGACGTCGCGAACATCCCTTCCTCAGCGCCGGCCTGGACGGTTGTGAACTTCGTTCCGTCCCACCGCGCCGTCTGCCCACACTCGCTGCACGCGAGCTCCGACAGGCAACGCGGGTCGACCATCATGGAGCCGCAGCGCATGCACACGACGCCGCTGCATCGCCACCTGCGGTTCATCTCGGCGGCGATCCGCTTCCGTCCTTCGTTCGGGGTCATCATCGTCCACACCTCCACTTGATTTGTAGGCCGCACCGTCGCCCCTGCGACGCCTGCGGCGTTGGTCAACTGTCTGCGTCGCCCGGCTCCTTTGCGTCGCTCACAGGCGCTGTTTCGACGTTCCGTGGGCGTTTCTGCTCGTCGATGTATTCCTGTAGGTCGACCTTCTTCTCGGTCGCCTCCAACCCGAGCGTCTCCAAGTTCCGGCGCAACGTGTTCACGTACGCCAAGTAGTGCTGCCCAAGCACCGGGAGCAGTGTCCCGTCACCCCTGAGCGGCGATCCTTCCCGAAGCACGTAATCCTGCGTGCACTGGCAAACGAGCTGTAGGAACACCGTCTGATCGATCAGCGCAGCCTTCGGCGTGCCGATCTCGTCGGGATACCGCTGGCGGTACGTCGCCTGGATATCGCGGAACGCTTCCGCCATCGGCCCATCGATCAACTCGCCCTTCCGGTAGTCGTCGGCAAGCTTCCGGAGACCGTGCGTCACCTGCCGGCCCTGCGGCTTGTCGCTGGTCGGATTAGCCGGCATTCCGGCACCCCATCTGCACCCGGCAAATCGGATAGGCGGAAAACGCAATGGTTAACGTGCGGTTTTCCGACTCGACCTTCTGATTCCTGATCCGATCTGCGTTCATACGAGTCCCTCCACGACAGCACGGGCAGCCGGCGAGATACGGTCGACCACGGCGGCCGGTACTCCATTCACGGCGTGAAGCTCGAGCCACGCATGTAGGTTCTCCTCGGCGATCACGACGCGACTGCCGATGCGGTAGTGCCGCAGAGGTCGCTTCGGATCTCGCAGCGCTCGGCGAATCGTCTTCGTCGACACGCATGCAGCCTTGGCCGCGCTCTCGATCGTGTGGTTACGCATCGATGAGCCCTTTGCGGCAAGCACTTAGGCCGAATTTTCGGCCGTTCGTCGCCCCCGCTACCGTTGACGTTGTTGACGTGTTGACGTGTTGACAGGGGTCACACAGAGGCACCGAAAGAGATCCGGCCAGACCCCCGTCAACAGTGTCACAAGAGATAGATAGAGAGAGTATTAAGAGAGATATAGTAATAGATACGTACCTTTTCTCCGCTCTCACGGTGTTGACGCGTCGCCCGTCAAC
Organism: Candidatus Binatia bacterium; assembly: GCA_028282445.1. Lineage (GTDB taxonomy): Bacteria > Desulfobacterota > Binatia > HRBIN30 > CADEER01 > CADEER01. The sequence goes on from JANQHZ010000689.1 coordinate 11,966, forward strand.
GGTCGTCACGTACGTCAACATGATCAGGCCGCTCCCTTCGAAAACCGCGAGAAGTAGTCGGCATCCGTCCAAGCCAGCATTCCGCCGTCCAACTCCATGACACGCTGCATATCGATCAGACTTTCGAGCGCCATACTCAGGTCACGGGACTTCACGCGGCCTGAGACCTTCTGGTGCAACTCTCGGCGCGTCATCGCGCATTCGGACAGGTGCCGCTCGATCTTCGCCTCGAGCTTGTTGGTCGGGTTCTGCCCGAGCGGTTCGACCACTGCCTCGACGACGGCAAACAGGTACTCGCCCACCTCGATCGCTCGCTCGAGGTCGTCGACCCCGATCTCGCGGTCACCGCGGAGAATGCAGAAGTACATCGCGAGTTTGAGGACGTGGACGTCCTGGCGCATCGTCAGCGCGGCGAGTAGCTCGGGTAGTCGGCCGCGCCTCTTATACAAGTCGCCGTAATACGTCTCCCACAATCGCCGGACCGCTGGGTCGACCATCTCTAGCTCCGTCACCGACTGGTAGGAGCTCACGACACCCTCGGCGAGTCTGACAATGTCGCTCCACGTCTCGCCCGTCGGTTGCGCCGGCCACGGGTTCGGCGGCCGCCGCTCGCCCGAAAAGAACATGAACCGATTGAGAAAACCGCCATACTGCTCAGCCTCACCGATCCGTTCCTCGATGCCGGCCACTGTGGTGGCCGCTATGAGTCCCACCAAGGGCCGTACAGCGATTACCGGCTCCGTCTTGGTTGGCAAGTCGATCTGCTCCGGTGCGTCGTACATACGGCACAGCTGCGGCAGGAGGGTGCTGTTCTTCGTCTGCGCCTTGACCAGCAGGTTCACCATTTCGTTTTCGATGATGCTGAGGACCGTCCCCTCTTCCTTCGCCGCGATCGCGATTAAGCCCTCTGCCGTCGATGCGCCGTAGACTGTGACCGCGTCGCCAGCAATCTCCCGCTGTAGTCGAGCGGCTGGCGAAAGGGTGCTCGACTTCTTGTCTCCCGTCCCGGCGAGCAGAGCCGCGAACGGCAACGCATAGAGCCGCGACCAGTAGCGAAAGGCGGCACGGTGGCCGACGCCGAGCGCCACACTCATGTAGAGAGCAACCCAATGGAACGCCTCCGGGGCTTCCGAGTGGGCGGCGACATGGTCGCGCCACATCTGCGTTAGCGGCGACTCCCAGGCGGACTCTGGAAACTTCAGGTTCACCACCGGCCCCCGAAAACCTCGAACTCGACCGCATCGCGCCGCAGGTACAAATCGCCTAGCAGCCCAACAGCTCGTCGCGTCTCAGCGCATCGCTCATCCGGGTCGCGCTGCCAGATACGCTCGATCAGTTCGATATCGTCGAGGGTGTCGTCGAGCCGGCGCACACCATCATCGAAGGACCGTTGATCGCGTGCCCGTTCGGCGCGCTCCTTAGCCGCGGCAGCTCGACGTTGACGGACACCCCGGCGCAGTGCGCTGCGCTCCCTCAGCGTCCGCCTACGGCGTCCACTGAGCGTTTTTCGCGCGGTCTGTTCGTCGACACCGTCGAGGGCGGCGATGAGTTGCACGACACCACCACCGCGCCGGCAGGAGTGACAGCGCCAAACTGAGTCCGCGTACGCAAACGACGTATCGTTGTTGCCGCCGTGAACTGGGCAGACCGTTCGATGCTCCCGGCCAAACCGCCGGCCCGTCTCGAGGCCGCGGTCACGAAGGACGTCTGCGACTGTCACGACCGCCCCTCGAGTTCCCGGACTTCGTCAACGATTTCGGAGATCCGCTCCGACGCCTCTTTCCTGGCGCCCAACCACCGTTGGAGCTCGGCGAGAAGCCTCTCGAGCTGCTCGTCGCGGCTCATGCTCGGAGCGCTCATGACGTCACTCCGTCCGCCGTGACGTGCGCAGCGGTTGTTTGGCGACAACTCCTGATCGCCGCTTGGACGTCCGCCAGATCATAGCGAACCGAGCCGTGGGTGCCGTACAACTTGATCCAGGCTGGCCCAACACCGCTTGAGCGCCAACGCCGGAGCGTGGAGACGGAGACCCCAAGAATCTCCGCGACTTGCTTCTCGGGCACGAGATTGCCCATAACGAATCCTCCTGTGGGAAGCTGAAGTGTTGATTCAGCGCCCTGGTCCATCGGACCAAAGGATGCATCCCGCACCCTGGAGCACTCGCCGGGGCGTCCCGCCGCCGACTTGACCTGCCGAGCATCCCGCCCGTTCGGGAGAATGCGGGTGGTGACATCGTCACCGGCCGCTGATCCAGCGGCACCGCTTTCGCCCTTACACAGATCCGGTCAGTTCTTTCGTATCATCTTCGCCTATGCGCGGTCAAATTCCGTCAACACGTTTCATCGCCCCGGCTCGTAGACGACCCCCACGCGACTGGGTATAGGGACCGTCGGAACGAGAGCCGCCACGATCGAGACATGTCCACACCCAGGGATACAGAGGCCGAAGACACCAATTGGCGAGCGCTGCTCGCCGCCTGGCTGTTCGCGGTAGTCGGGATCCAGGGCGCCGCCGGCTTCGCGATCTATCGTGCATTTTCGAGCGACTGGGCAAGAAGCGGCCAGTTCGGCGACATGTTCGGCGCTGTCAACACGCTGTTCTCCGGCGCAGCCTTCGCCGGCGTTTTGGTGGCAATCTACCTTCAGAGTCGCGAACTGCGACTTCAACGGCGGGAGCTCCGGTACACCCGCGAGGAATTGGAGCATACACGCGAAGAGATCCGGGGCCAGCGCGAGCAGATGGAGCTTCAGAATAGGAATCTAGAACGTCAGGGGTTCGAGAATACGTTCTTTGAGCTGCTGAAGCTCCACCACGACATCGTGCGATCCCTCCGCTTCACCCACGGAAAGGGGCTCGAAGGAAGATCATCCTTCGGGGGCTACATCGAACGCTTTAAAACCGTGTACAACGGAGCGATGCAGGAGGTACGCGACGACGAGGACGACGCTTCCTATACTTATGAACGATTCAGCCGTGAAGGGACCTCGAGAGTCGCTCACTATTTCCAGAACCTCCGTCAAATTCTCATCTTCGTTAACGAAGCCGATTCTGACCGCCAAGCGCTATACGTCGAGATCCTCAGGGCTCAGCTATCAACGGAGGAGGTCACGCTACTCTTCTATCATTGTGTCGGCTCCGGGGACGCCGAGCTAAAACGGCTAGTCGAGAAGTATGGGATGCTCCAAGCTCTCGAACCGGGCTCGGTTATAATAGGCGACTGGAAGAACCGCTTCCATGAATCTGCGTTCCAGACACACCGTGAGCGCGCATAGGGTGCAGATCAGCGTCCACTACAGTCCACTCCAGACGCAACGAGGCCCCGAAAACCCTAATGTTTCAGGCTTTCGGGGCCTCTTGAGCGCTCTCTTAATCAGCGGGTCCGGAGTTCGAGTCTCCGGCGGCCCACCTCTTCGTCCCCCACCGAAACGCTGTCCGGCTCAAGCCGCGTTCGAATCGGCGTCACGGGTCCATGACAGGCTCAGCTTCTTGCCCGTCGACGCGCACTCCCGCAGGTACAGGTTGATCAACGTCTGGTAACGAAGGCCGGTCTCCTCCGCCATCGCCTTGAAGTACTCGACCGTCGCACCATCGAGCCGAATCGTCACC
>JANQHZ010000739.1 GCA_028282445.1 Candidatus Binatia bacterium
TAAGACTTCAAAAAGGCCATTATTAAATAAAGAACCTTTGAGACTTTGAGTAGGTCAATATTTTACAGTCACAACCTTTATGAGACTTTGAGCCGGTCAAGAGCTCTTCGTCGGGAAGCGGGATTCCGCTCAGGCGTTCGGCTTCGACGAGCCGAGTCGGCGCGACCGACACGGTTTGAGCGGAGAACGCAGCTGGCGACACGGCATCGAGCCCGTCGAACACCAACAGACTCTCATCGTCGACCTCCCTGCCGTGCCAGATACTCCAAGTCCCGGGGGAAAGCGCCCCGATGGTGAACATCCCGTCCGGGGTTTCTCCCCGCTGCTCGACGCGCCGGTCGAGTCGGGCCTCGGCGACGATGAGCCCGCCGTCCACCACCTGCACCAGGCGCCCGCGCATCGTACCGACTTCGAGCTGCCGAAAATCGAGCGACCAGCCCTGCACAGCTCGGTGCAGGTCATAGCTCGACGCGATCGGAATATCGAAACGATGCGGTATCTCATCCCCGGTGCCGTCCGGCGCTACAGGGATGCTCCGTGCGCGAGCAAAGTCCATCCGATCTCGTACCAGGTCGGCCTTCGACTTTCCATTACCGACAAACTCCATGCGGCTTTTCGATGCGGCCGATAAGTGTAACCTACGTAGTTATTCTTACGATCCAAGATCTACGCCCCCCAACACACAAACCTAGGAGACAACCCATGAGGAGAATTTTCGCGATCGCCGTGAGCTGCTTGTCACTTGCGGGTCCGGGCTTGGCCGCCGATCTGATCCACGATGCGGAGTATGCAATTCTCGCCGCTCAGAACGGCGAGCGATGGGCCGCAGACGACGGCGCCATCGACGATCGGCTAGCCGAATTGCGCAAGGCGAATGGGGGCAAGCCCCCCAACATCGTCTACATCCTCCTGGACGACGTCGGCTACGGCGAGATCGGCACCCCGGGCTTGACGCCGTCCCGGGGCTACTCGACTCCCAACATCGATGCCGTCGCCCGCCAAGGGCTGACCTTGGGGCGGATGTACACCGAGCCTTCGTGCACCCCTACCCGCGTCGCCATGATGACCGGCCGACTACCGGTACGAACCGGCACCACCGAAGCGAAGGCAACCATCGCCGGCGACGGGTTATCGGCGAAGGAGGTCACGCTGGCCGAGGTCTTGCGAGACGCGGGGTACCTCACGTCGCACGTCGGCAAATGGCACATGGGCGACATCCAAGAGGCCTACGCCAACGAGCAGGGCTTCATGCACGCCGAGTTTCCCATCCATCAACAGGGGCAGCTCGCCATCATGCACGGAGACGCGACCTCGGCCGACGTCATCCGCGGCTCCGACCCTACGACACAGCTCCAGACCTACACCATCGACAAGACCTTCGTCGCCAACCCCAGCCACATGGTGACCGGCGTCGAAGTACGAGATGGAAAGCTCTACGAGATCGACCTCGAGCCTGGCGAGGAGTGGACGCAGCAGAAGTATCGCGAGATGAATGAGCGCTATCAACGCAACGCGCTTGCTCAGCTGCGCGAGCTCGCCGGGCAGAGCAAACCGTTTTTTCTGAACTACTGGCCGCTCTTCCCCCTGAGCTACGTACCGAGCGACATCGGCGACCCAAAGACTCTGAACGGCGGCACCGTCGCCGAGAGCATTGTCGAGGTCGACGGCTGGATCGGCGAGATCGCCGCCGAAATCGACAAGCTCGGGATCGCCGACAACACCATCCTGGTGGTCATGGGCGACAACGGCCCTTTCATGCAATACGCCGGGATCGCCGGTGCCTCCGACCGCGTATACCGCGGCGGCAAGGCCCAGATCCTCGAGGGCGGGGTTCGCGTCAACGCGTACGTCCGCTGGCCGGCAGCGATCGAGCCCGGATCGTACGCCCAGGACATCGTCCATGTATCGGATCTGTTCACCACCTTCGCCCGCATCGCCGGCGCAAGCGACGAGATTCCCACGGACCGCATCATCGATGGAATCGATCAGACCGGGGTGCTGCTGCTGGGCGACACCCATGGACGGCGCGACTACGTGTTCATCTATGACGGGCCGGCGCTGAAGGCGGTGGTCAAGAACAAGTACAAGATGCACCTGCCTCCGCCCGGGACAAATCCGATTACAGCGCCGATCTTCGATCTGTATCGCGACCCCCGTGAGGAACGTCCAACAGACTCGATCAAGTACGGCCCTTGGGCGGGCGGTCAG
>JANQHZ010000756.1 GCA_028282445.1 Candidatus Binatia bacterium
GTGATCGCCGCCGTCAACGTCGTCTTCCCGTGGTCAATGTGACCAATCGTTCCGATGTTGCAGTGCGGCTTCGTTCGCTCGAACTTCTCTTTGGCCATCTCGACTTCCTCCCGCGCCCAATCAAAAACTAACTATCGCGCCCGATGATCTCTTCCGAGATCGCCTGTGGGACCGGATCGTAGTGAGAGAACTGCATCGTGTAGGTCGCGCGCCCCTGCGTCGCCGACCGCAAATCCGTGGCATAACCGAACATTTCCTTGAGGGGAACCTTGGCGGAAATGACCTGGGCGCCGGCGCGCAGCTCGGTGCCCTGGACCTGACCGCGGCGGCTCGAAAGGTCGCCGATCACGTCGCCCATGTGCTCCTCGGGCGACACCACCTCGACCCCCATCACCGGCTCGAGGAGAACCGGATCGGCCTTCTTGGCAGCCTCTTTGATCGCCATCGATCCGGCGATCTTGAACGCCATCTCCGACGAGTCGACCTCGTGGTAGGAACCGTCCTTGAGAGACACCTTGACGTCCACCATCGGGTATCCGGCCATCACCCCGCCCTCGAGCGCTTCGCGCACGCCGCGCTCGACCGCCGGGATGTACTCGCGCGGGATCGACCCGCCCTTGATCTTGTCGTCAAACTCGAAACCACCGCCCGGGCCCATCGGCTCGACGTCGAGAACGACGTGACCGTACTGGCCGCGACCACCGGTCTGCCGCGAGAACTTGGTGTTCTGCTCGACGTTCTTGCGGATGGTCTCTTTGTACGCGACCTGCGGACGGCCGACGTTGGCGTCGACCTTGAACTCGCGCAGGAGGCGATCGACGATGACCTCGAGATGGAGCTCCCCCATCCCCTTGATGATGGTCTGACCGGTATCCTCGGCAGTCTCGACGCGAAACGACGGATCCTCTTCGGCGAGCTTCGCCAGCGATACGCCGAGCTTCTCCTGGTCGGCTTTGGTCTTCGGCTCGATCGCGATCGAGATGACAGGCTCCGGAAACTCGATCGACTCGAGGATCACCGGCTTGTTGGAGTCGCAGATCGTATCGCCCGTCGTTACGCCCTTGAGGCCAACCGCCGCCGCGATATCCCCCGCGTAGACCTGCGAGATCTCCTCACGCTTGTTGGCGTGCATCTTCAGCAGGCGTCCGACACGGCCGTTCTTGCCGCGGGTCGCGTTGACGATGTTCGTGCCGGTCTCGAGCACGCCCGAGTAGACTCTGAAAAACGCGAGGGTACCGACGTATGGGTCGGTCATGATCTTGAACGCAAGCGCCGAGAAAGGCGCATCGTCACTCGCCGGACGATCGACCTCGGCGCCGCTGTTCGGGTCTTCGCCGACTACCGCCGGCACGTCCAACGGCGACGGCAGGTACTCGACTACCGAGTCGAGCAACGGCTGGACTCCGCGATTCTTGAACGCGGTCCCGCACAGGACGGGAACGATCTCGATCGCCAGGGTCGCCTTGCGGATGGCCGCGCGCAGCTCGTCTTCGGAGATCTCCTGACCCTCGAGATACTTCTCCATGAGGGTCTCATCGGTATCGGCCAGCCCCTCGAGCAACGCCTCGCGGCCCTGCTCGGCGGCGTCGCGCATATCCTCGGGAATATCGTCGATCCGGTACTGCGCCCCGAGACTGTCGTCGTCCCAGATGTTCGCCTTCATGGCGACCAGATCGATGACACCGAGGAAATTTTCCTCTTTGCCGATCGGCAGCTGGATCGGGATCGGATTGGCGCCCAACCGGTCCTTGATCATCGAAACGCCGCGATCGAAATCGGCGCCGACCCGATCCATCTTGTTGATGAACGCGATGCGCGGAACCCGGTACTTATCCGCCTGGCGCCAAACCGTCTCGGACTGCGGCTCGACGCCACCGACCGAACAGAAAACCGCGACCGCACCGTCGAGCACGCGCAGCGACCGCTCGACCTCGATGGTGAAGTCGACGTGGCCGGGGGTGTCGATGATATTGATGCGGTGGTCGCGCCACTCGCAAGTCGTTGCAGCCGACGTAATCGTGATCCCGCGCTCCTGCTCCTGAACCATCCAGTCCATCGTCGCGGTGCCTTCGTGCACCTCGCCGATTTTGTAGTTGATTCCGGTGTAGAACAGGATGCGCTCGGTCGTAGTCGTCTTGCCGGCATCAATGTGCGCCATGATGCCGATATTGCGAGTGCGCTCGAGCGAGACTTTCCGTGCCATATATGATGAAAAGACGCGAACGAAGATCGTTCGCGCCTTCCCTCCGTTTAGGTTGTCCTAGGGGGTTACCAGCGATAGTGCGCGAATGCCTTGTTGGCGTCCGCCATCCGGTGCGTGTCTTCCTTCTTCTTCATGGAAGCCCCACGACCGTTCGCTGCGTCGATCAACTCTCCGGCCAAGCGGTCGGCCATTGACTTCTCGCCGCGACCTCGAGCGAATTGCACGATCCAACGCATACCGAGCGAGACACGACGAACCGGACGAACGTCGACCGGAACCTGGTAAGTAGCGCCACCGACGCGGCGAGAACGAACCTCCACATTGGGCTTTACGTTCTCCAGCGCGCGCTTGAAGACCGCGAGCGGATCTTCCTTGGTGCGATCGCCGACCATGTCCAAGGCGTCGTACAAAATGTGTTCCGCCGTGCTCTTTTTGCCGCCGTACATCATCGAGTTGATGAACTTGGTCACCAATCGATCGTTGAACTTCGGGTCCGGCAGGACCTCCCTGCGGCGTACTTCCCCTTTACGAGGCATGACTCACGTCACCTTACTTGGGCCGCTTGGCGCCGTACTTGGACCGCCCTTGCTTGCGATCCTGCACGCCGATCGTATCCAACGTGCCGCGGATGATGTGGTACCGCACTCCGGGCAGATCTTTCACGCGTCCGCCACGAATCATCACCACCGAGTGCTCCTGGAGATTGTGCCCAATCCCGGGAATGTACGAGGTGACCTCGATGCCGTTGGTCAAGCGAACACGCGCGACCTTGCGCAAAGCCGAGTTCGGCTTTTTCGGGGTCTGTGTGTACACACGAGTGCAAACCCCCCGTTTTTGCGGGGATTTTTGGAGAGCAGGAGCAGTGGTTTTGCGCCGCTGCCGCTTGCGTCCGTACTTCACTAGCTGATTGATCGTAGGCATCTTTTCGATTGATTTTCGGCGGAAAGTGAAACTGCACTCAATACCGTGCAACCACTAACCTGTCAACTCACCTGCGAGAGGGCGCCGG
>JANQHZ010000802.1 GCA_028282445.1 Candidatus Binatia bacterium
GGGTCTGGAGCTCAATCCCGGCTCGTCCGGATTGAGCGCAGCCCAGCGTCAACAAGTGCGGCGCATCCGGATCCAGATCGCACTTGCCGATGCGGCGCCCGACCGTGACGCACCGATGCGAGCGCGGGTCGCCACCGACGTCGATCTGAGGAACCGCTATTTTCTGACCAACACGGAGTGTCCGTAGGGAAGTTCGAACACCGATCGCGCGGCGTGAGGGGTCCATGGGGCAGAGGTGGCCGGCGCGAATGCGGGGGAAGGCATGATGCGTAATCGCCCCTCGTTGCTGCAAGACCAACGCGGACTCGTACTCTCGGCGACCTTCCTCGTGGTCGTTCTTTGGCTGGTTCTCGGCGGCGCGACGCTCGGGTACAGCCAACTGGACCTGCGATCGACCTCGCACTACGCGACCGGCAACCAAGCCTTCTTCAGCGCCGAGGCCGGCATCGTGCATTCCCTGCGGCGGATCAACTCGATCGGAGTCATCCGTTTCGATGCCGACATCGCTGACCGGTGGGGCGAGCTCTTCGGCGGCGGGTCGAGAAGCTTCGCCGACTTTTCGCGCTACTCCTATCAGGTGAGCGTTCAACCCGACCCTCTCGATCCGACCAACCGCGGCATGGTCACCGCCGTCGGCCGTGCACCGCTGCAGGCGCGTCGTGTCATCCGCGTCAGTGTCGCCAAGGGCGGCTTCCGAGGATCGCCGGGAGCGGTTCACCTGACCGGCGACGCCCCCGATCCGGAGTTTACCGGTACGGCCTTCGACATCGACGGCAACAACTACGACAAGTTCGGCGCGCCGGCCGCGGGAGATCCAGTCCCGGGCGTTTCGGCGCGCACCGACAGCGCGGCCGCCGATGTCGCCGACAGCCTCGACAATCTCCAGCAGGGCAACGTGCGGGGACTGGGGTACGGCGTCTCGCCGCTAACCCCCAGCATCAAGCCGACCAACGGTCCGGGCCCTGCGGACCTTTCGCAGATGCTGACCGACATCTTGGCGACTCCGGGAGTCGTTCAGGCCCCGCAAACCAGCTTTACCGGAAGCCACGCATTCGGGACCCTTGCCGCGCCCCAAATCACCCATCTCACCCACGCCAACGTCAGCCTCGACGGCACTGTCAGCGGCGCCGGCGTTCTGATCGCAGACGGGTCGATCTCGGTCGGGGGCACCTTGGACTTCGTCGGTTGGATGATCGTCGGCGGCAATACGGTCATCGACACTACGGGCGGCGGCGGCCTCGGCAACGCGACGATCCTGGGATCGCTGTGGACGACCGACCTGAGCATCAACGCGGGTGGATCCGCAATCCTCAATTACTGCGAAGAATGTCTCCAAATGGTCGACGACATCGTTCCGGGTCCGGCCAACCTCGTGCCGCGCGCCATGACCGTCACTGCCTGGACCGAGGTCCTCTAGATCGTCCAAGAGACCCGCTCCGAGCATTTTGCGTCGCGGTTCGCCTGTCGGATAGGCTGCGCCGCATGACCTTCGAGACGATCCGCTTCGACGTCGACAACCGCATCGCGACGCTTACGCTCAACCGGCCGGAGCGGATGAACGCGATGAACCAACAGATGAAGGACGACCTGCGCGCCGCGTGGAGTCGCGTCAAAGACGACCCCGACATCTGGGTGGCGATCGTCACCGGCGCCGGGGACGCATTTTCCACCGGCGCCGATGTCGAGACGCTCGACAAAAAGGGGTTCGTGAAGCCGGACCGCTGGCGCGAGCTCTGTATGCAGGAGAACATCCGCATCCTGCCGACGCCGCGGCGCATGCACGTCCACAAGCCGGTGATCGCCGCGGTCAACGGGCTCGTCGGCGGCGTTTCCCTCGATCACGTCACCGAATCCGATATTCCGATCGCCTCCGAGAAGGCGCAGTTCTTCGATCCACACGTCTCGATCGGCTACGTTTCGTCGC
>JANQHZ010000844.1 GCA_028282445.1 Candidatus Binatia bacterium
TGGAGGAAGCACTGCGCCTGAATCCCGACTCGGTGGAAGCACACAAGACGCTGGCAGTATCGCTGTATCGAGTCGGTGAGCGAGCGCGATCGATTTCTCTGCTCAGAGAAACACTCCGACTGCGACCCGACGACCCCGAAGCTCTTGCCAATCTCGGGGCCTTCCTGCGCGAAACGGGCAACACCGCCGAAGCGATCCCCTATCTCGAGCACTCGCTCGATGTGTACGCAGACTCGCCGCGGGCACACTGCAACCTCGGCAAGGCACTCCTGGAAACCGGCCACCCACAACGAGCCGTCGTCCACTTCGAGGCGGCAACTCGACTCGACCCGGGCTTTGCCGAAGCGACCAAGCTGCTCGAGTTGGCGCGGGAGGAAGCTCGAAGTACGCCACCGTAGTGCGCGAGTGACCGCCCTGCGGCGGCTGCCGGTCAACGCCGCGCTTGAACGGACGCCGCCTCGAGCCGCAGACCACGCTCCTCATCGAAAGTCACCTGTCCGACGGCATCCACGGGCGCGCCATCCAACGGCTGCAGGCCGGCAGCTTCCACACCGATACGGTAACCGTCTTCCGATTCGACGACGAAGTGCTCCTTGGGTAGACCCGGCAGGAATCGCTTCAGGGTCCCCGTCACCCGCAGCGACTGCCCCTCGTACATTTCGTGGTGCTCCCACACCTCGCGAATGTCGGCGGCCGCCGGATCGACATCCCGGGTCGACCACGATCCGACCACGCCAATCACCAGCAGGCCGACCAGCAATGCGACTCCCACAACATAGCGCTTCATTCGCGATGAGCTCTCCATTCGTTCGCTCGTCGACGAGCCACGAGCGTGAATCCGACCTGTCTCGAGGGCAATCGCCGACCTGCCGCCGCCCCCCCTGGTGCGCCGACAGCGTAGACCTGCAATCGCGCGAAACCCGCGGAGCGGAAACAGCAAGATCCACTGGAGCCGCCCCCAAAACAAGAGCTGTGCCCAAAAATCGAGCACAGCCCTTGGTGAACTGGCCAGGCCGCAATCCCATCTCACAGCACGAGCACGTTCTGCTTTCCAAACATCAACCTGCGTGCCAACCAGCGCGATGACACAAACGAACGACGATCGTAACGAACCTCGACATGCCGACGCGGTAGTTTGTTCACTTGGCAGTCGCGAAGTCCCCTTTTTACGCACTGCGCCATGGTTGACCGCGGCAATCGCCCAGTTTTCGCACGCCCACTGGCCGACACGATCGAGGCTCAGGATGGTGGTCGCGCGAAGCGCGACGGCTGTTGCCGTGCCCGATGCATCCCTACCATCCTCAGCCTAAGCCTCGCCTCCGCCTCCGCCTTAAATCCCGTGGTTGATTCTGCGCTTTCCGTGGGGCTAGTGAGCCTATGGACTTGCTTTCAGTGGATCGAGAGCCACCGGTGCGCGTCGCCAAGCTCGACGCTGGGAAACGCAACATCCTCACCCGCGCGGCGGTCGAGGCGCTCGCCGCCGCGATCGAGGAGGACACGGAGGCACCGGCGCTGGTGCTGATGGGACGCGACGACGGATTCTCCTGCGGCCTCGACAACGCGACACTGGCCGGGAGCGCGCGCGATCGGGAAGAACTACTCACCGCGATGGGCGAGGTGTTGCTGCGCGCGCTCACCGGGCCGACGCGAATCGTCGTTGCCTGCGAGGGCCATGCGGTCGCCGCCGGCGCGATGCTGCTGCTGGTGGCGGACGTTCGACTCGGCGTGCCCGGGCACTACAAGATCGGGTTTACCGAGCCAGGTCTCGGCATGCCCTTGCCCGAGTTACCCGCCTTGCTGGCTCGCGAACGACTCGACCGTCGGCGCCTGCAC
>JANQHZ010000848.1 GCA_028282445.1 Candidatus Binatia bacterium
CTGCTCGACGAACCGAACGTCCGCGACGTTGCCGCAAAGCCTTACGCTTCGGCAGCCTTTCCGGTAGCGTAATGGGGTCGGCATTCGTCGCTCCTGGTCACTCGACAGTCGGCCGAGGATCGGCCGATCCCATTACGCTACCGGAAAGGCTGCCGAAGCGTAAGGCTTTGCGGCAACGTCGCGGACGTTCGGTTCGTCGAGCAGCGAGTGGATCGACCCAGGGCCAAGGGGGCCAAGGGGGGATGACAGCACGAGACCGGTCCATGCTAGGCTGCGAGCGGTCGCCTCGTCGCGTGCGAGCCCGAGATTCTGCATGAAACCCGCCTTCATCCCGCGCCTGATCAACCACCCGTTCGGAGATCCCGGCTTGTTCGTCGAGCTGCGTTACGAGGGGCGGGCAATGCTATTCGACCTCGGTCGGATTGATCGTCGCCCCGCCGGAGCCTTGTTCAAGGTGCACCACGTCTTCGTATCGCACACCCACATGGACCACTTCATCGGCTTCGACCACCTGCTGCGTCTATTCCTCGCCCGCGACCGGGACCTCCACCTCTACGGTCCGCCGGGATTCATCGACAACGTGCGCGGCCGCCTCGCCGGCTACACCTGGAACCTGATCGAGAGTTATCCGCTGCACTTGACCGTCCACGAGGTCGGCGAACAAACCGTGTCCACGGTCGCCCTCCCGGCGCGCACCGCCTTTTCCCCGGAGCGCGAGAGCACTCGTCCCTTCGATGGCATCCTGGTCGACGAAGACCAGTTCACCGTATCGACCGCGCACCTCGACCACCGCATCCCATGTCTCGGCTTCGCGGTACAGGAAAAGACGCGGCTCAACGTTCGACCCGAGAAGCTCGCCGAGCTCGGAGTGCCGGCCGGGCGCTGGCTCAACCAGCTCAAGAGCGGCGTTCGCCAAGACCTTCCGCCGCAAACCCCCATCGTCGCCGAGTGGCGAGAAGCCGGAGAGTCGCACTCGCGGAGTTTCCGCCTGGGAGAGCTGCGAGACCTACTGCTCGTCGAAACGCGCGGACAGAAGCTCGCTTACGTGGTCGACACCATCTTCACGCGCGAGAACATGGAACGGATCTGCGAGCTCGTACGAGGCGCCGACACCTTCTACTGCGAGTCGCTGTTCCTCGACGCCGACCGCCACGAGGCCACCAAACGACACCATCTCACCGCGCGACAAGCGGGAACACTGGCGCGCGCGGCCGGTGTCCAGCGGCTCGAGAATTTTCACTTCTCATCGCGTTACGAACGGGACCCATCCCCCTTCCGGCGAGAAGCGCAAGCCGCTTTCCGCGGCGAGCTCGCTCCCGATGTTCCCGATTGAGCTGAGCGAGGAAGCCCGCGAGTTCCTCGACCGGCACAGCCACGGGCACCTCGCTACCGCCGCGCGCGACGGCACTCCTCACGTCATTCCGTTGTGCTACACGCGAGTGGGAAAGTTCTTGTACTTCGTCTGCGACGAGAAGCCCAAGCGCAAGTCCCCACGCCAGCTGAAGAGGTTGGCCAATCTGCGCGAGAATCCGCGCGCCGCGCTCGTCGTCGACGACTACGATCAAGACTGGACGAAGCTCGCCTACCTGCTGTTACAGGTCGAAGGTGCGATCGTCTCCGACGCGGGAGAGTACCGTCGCGCTCTCGACGCGCTGCGATCCCGCTACGAGCAATACGCCGAAATGCCCCTGCGTCGGGACAACAACCCGATGGTCCGGCTGACGCCGACCAACGCCCACTTATGGGTCGCAGCCCGCAGGTAGGGAGGGATCCCCTTAACTTGCAGGGGCTTCGACGACAAGGTTGTCGATCACCCCGAGCCGTGGCACGTCGATGACGACACGATCGCCAGGGCGGAGGAATCGCCCCTCGGCGTGCGCTTCGGCGATGTAGCTGTCGATCACGTTGTCGGTCACGGATCGGCTCCAGCCGCCGAGCAACCAAGAGCCGACGCCGGCGACCATCGTCGAAGTCGGAATCCCCTGGAAGGCCGTGCCGCTCGGTGTTCCGCTCATGAGCATCGTGCGCGCCGGGATGACGTCGGGCTCTCTCAGGAGGGACACCTGCGAGCCGCGATGGTCCCAACGGCGGTCTTGCGCGCGCCAGATTTCGCCAATCAAACGGTCGATATCCCAGATCGCAGCCGCCACGGAGGAGCGCTGGCGAGTCTCCCCGTTGACTTCGAGGCGCAACTCGATCTCCGAGGCAAAGGTTCGGTAGTCTTTCGGGATGACGAACAGATTCCCCACCGGCAGGTAACCCGGGAAGCTCTTGCCGGTGGTAAACCCAACTCCCGACTCCACGTCGGATACATCGATGTGCCGCAACAAAGTCGCGCGATCGGTGTAGTCATTACACAGCAACAACCCCATCCATTGCGGCGCGTCGCCCTTGCGTAGCGGTTCGAGCGTCACCCACGCCAACTCGACCTCGTAGTCGAGCAGCCCGTCGCCGGCCGATACCGGCGCGTTGAACGCGGTCGGCCCAACCATCTTGGCGAATAGAAAAGGCCCGCCCTCGACCTCCGCTTCGCCGGCGTGCTCGGGGAAGTTCGTGCCGACGGCGACATGGTGGTCGGTCAGAT
>JANQHZ010000883.1 GCA_028282445.1 Candidatus Binatia bacterium
GCGGGGGCCGACGAAGCTGAGCGGGCTCGCCGTCGCCGACCAGATGGGATCGGTCAAGAAGGTCACGTGCCCGAGCTGGACCAGGAGGGTGGCGTGCCCGACCCAAGTTGCGGTAGGGACGCTACTCTTGGCGTTCTGCCGCAGCCATGCGCCGTCATTGGCGATCCTCTCGGGCGGGTTTGGCCGCTCCCGAAAAGCGCCGGCGATACGCCGCATCATGAACGGAACTGTGACTCCGGCGCCGGCTCGTTCGATCGGCCCAACGGAGTTTTCGAAGCGACCGTCGTCGCCGCGCGGCGCGGGCCCGAGCTGCGATGCGCCGACACTACTCGCAGCAAGAATCGCGATCAGGATCGTGGCGCGTCGGGCGAAGGTCCTCACGTGGGCTCCTTTCGGATGATGGTCAAGATCGATTGGGGTAAACCGCAGAGTAACGCAGATATACGCGGATGCCGATCGGTAAGGCCGGTCTCAGCCTACTCGAGGCAACTCACCCGCGCCCCCGAGGGGCCGGGAATCCCAACCATCATCAGCGTTTACCTACGTTACTCTGCGGTTTCTCCGGTCGACAGCGACACTCTATCCTCGCATACGAATCGGCGCGCGCCAGTCCTATGGCAATGGGCGGTATCGCGACAGCTCAGCCCGGGTAGATCCCGTGCTCAACGGCCGGCCAGGTTTGGCGGCGCGACAGGTCGATGAATCTGCGCTCGTTCCGACTACCGTGGGGCGCCTCTGGATATCGTTGCTGGCGCGGCTTAGGCTCACGGGATGCGACGTGAAATCTACTCAGAGGACCATGACGCCTTTCGCGAACAGTTTCGCCGATTCGTTGCGGCGGAGATCGAGCCCCACATCGAAGAGTGGAACAAGGCTGGAATCACTCCGAGATCGATCTGGAAGCGCATGGGTGAGGAAGGCTACCTTGGCTGCGACATGCCCGAGGAGTGGGGCGGGGCCGGCGCCGACTTTCTCTTTGACGCGGTCATCATGGAGGAGCTGTCCTACGCGCGCGCGCACTGTGTGCAGGCCTCACTTCACACGGACATCTGCCTGCCGTACCTCGAGACGTACGGCAGCGACGATCAAAAGAAGCGATACCTCACCCCGGCCATCGCTGGTGACTGCCTGCTGGCGATCGCGATGACCGAGCCGGGTACGGGATCCGACCTGGCGAATGTGAAAACCCGAGCGCTTCGCGACGGCGATCACTTCGTCGTCAACGGTGCGAAGACCTTCATCTCGAACGGACAGAACTGCGACCTGGTGATCGTCGTTGCTAAGACCGACCCCGAGCAACGCCACGCCGGGATTAGCCTGCTCTTGGTCGAAGCCGAGACGCCCGGCTTCGAGCGCGGTCGTAATCTCGACAAAATCGGATTGAAGGGGCAGGACACCAGCGAGCTTTTCTTCAACGATTGTCGCGTACCGGCCGACAATCTGCTCGGAGCCGAGGGCGAGGGCTTCAAGATGCTGATGGAGAAGCTGCAACAAGAGCGGCTCTGTATCGCCGTCGGATCGATGGCCTCGATCCGACGTTCGCTCGACGACACTATCGCCTACGTCAAGGAGCGCACCGCTTTCGGGAAGCCCGTCGCCCAATTCCAGAATACGCAGTTCAAACTTGCCGAGCTCGAGACCCACTACGAGGTCGGGCAGGCGTTTACCGACAAACTGCTTGCCGCCCACGTGCGTGGCGAGGAAATCGTCACCGAAGTCTCGATGGCCAAGTACTGGACGTCGGACTTGCAAAAGAAGGTCGCCGCCGAGTGCGTCCAGTTGCACGGTGGCTACGGGTTCATGGAGGAGTATCCCATCTCGGCCGACTATTGCGATGCGGCCGTTCAATCCATTTACGCGGGTACCAACGAGATCATGAAGGTGATCATCGCTCGACGACTGGGCCTGGGAGGCTGATCGCGTCGATGGAGAAGGCACCGAATTGGCTGGTCGATGCGCTCGCGACTCGGCCGGACGAGGATGAGATCGAGGTAGCCGGATGCTCGATTCATCGCATGATGTGGGGAGCGCGCGACCAGCCCGGTCTGGTGTTGATCCACGGCGGCGCCGGCCATGCCCATTGGTGGAGCTTCATCGCACCGCTCTTTCCGCAGTATCGTGTGGTCGCCCTCGACCTATCCGGGCACGGTGATAGCGGTCGGCGTCCCGAATACAGCGTCGACAACTGGACCGAAGAAGTCCTGGCGGTCACCCAGGGTGCCGGCATGGAGGGGCCGCCGGTCGTCATCGGCCACTCGATGGGCGGTTTCGTTGCGACCGCGACAGCGGTCAAGGCGGGCGCCGATATTGCCGGGATGATCATTTTGGATAGCCCGATCGTGGCGGAGGATCCGGAAGTCGAAGCCGCCCGCATCGGAAAAGCCTTCGGAGCGCCGAAGGTCTATCCCGACGTCGAAACTGCGGTGGGGCGCTTCAAGACGGTCCCCCCTCAGGACAACTACCAACCGCACATCTTTCGCTATGTCGCCGAGCGTTCGCTGCGCGAGGTTGAAGGCGGCGTGAGTTGGAAGTTCGACCCGCTGTTGTTTCGCGCCGTCAGCCGGTCTCGTGCCGCGGAGCTCTTGCCGAGGGTTAGCGGCCGGGTCGCGCTCATCCGGTCCGAGTTCGGCCTGGTTACGCCCGAGGTCGGTGCGATCATGTACGACGCGCTCGGTCGAGTAGCACCGGTCGTCGAGATTCCGCTCGCCGGCCATCACATGATGCTGGACCAGCCGCTTCCGTTGGTTACGGCGTTGCGAGCGTTGCTGGCGGATTGGGAACACTCGGTGCCGTTCCCGCGTGCCCACGTGACCCGTAGATAGGCAATCTCGCCGGGCTAGCGGTTTGGTGAGCCGCTACGCGCGGGATCGATCCGGCTGAGGTCGATCGACCCGAGCCGGTTGCCCAAACCGCAGATCGTATCGGCCCGATCGTCGTCGGTTGGGTCGCCGTATGCGAGACGGATGCCGCGGGAGTCGAGAAAACTCTTGACGCCTGCGTAGACGCCATTTCCGGAGAAGTGCCTGTCGTAGTCGTCTTCGATCTGGAAGGGGCGTTGATCCTCGCCGTACTGGAGAGGCCGCTGCGACAGAAACTCGTCGAACATTCGCTTCCAGGCGGCGGCATCCGGCGCGGTGTGGTCGACGCTAGCGGACGCCTCGACGCTGCGTGCTCGCCGCGGTCGATCTGTGCCCGTGCTGTGGCGTGCCGATCGTACCGCCCTGGCACCGGGTCGGTTGCGATCGACCCGGTCGTTGCGCTGCGGAAGCTGAGAAATTGACGCCGCCCGTTTCACCGTCACTCCGTTCTGCCGACCATCGAGGCGGGTTGCCCGGTCGATTCGATCACCCGCATCCACATTTCGCTTTCCGGGTCGATCTTCTTTCGGGAGGCGACCCCGAGCGGGATCGGTACGTGCGTCCCGCGTTGATTCCACCAGCCGACGAACATGTCCGTGCGCCCGGCCATTCCGGCGTGGACTGCATACTGGCCCATGACCACGCAGAGTTGCGAATCGAAGGCGTTGGTAGGTTGCCCGCGAATCGTGTAGCTGGGGTCGATGTAGCGCACGACGGCTGGATTGTTCGTACCCTTGAAGTGCTCGACGATGCGGTCGCGCAGGTAGGTGCCGATATCCTGCATTTTGACGTTGCCCGATGCGTCCCGTCCGAGATCGCCGGATTGCATCAGGTGCTGACCCGCTCCCTCGGCGACGGCGATGACGGCGTGCCGTTTCCTCTCCAGTCGCTTCTCCAGGGCGTCGAGAAAACCTCCCTCTCCCTCGAGGGCGAAAGGGACCTCGGGCACGAGGCAAAAGTTGACGTCATTGCTCGCCAGCGTAGCGCCGGCGGCGATGAATCCGGAATCGCGCCCCATCAACTTGACCAGGCCGACTCCGTTCCACGCGCCGAAAGCTTCGGCGTGCGCAGCCATGATGACGTGCTTGGCGCTTTCGACCGCGGTCGAGTGCCCGAAGCTGCGCCACGTCCACAGCAGGTCGTTGTCGATCGTCTTCGGTACCCCGATCACGCTGATCGGAAGCTTCCGTCGCGCGATCTCACCGGCCAGAGCGGACGCGCCGCGCAATCCGCCGTCCCCTCCGATGACGAACATGATCGCGACGTTTTGCTTCTCTAGGGTCTCGACCATGTCGCCGAGATCCTGCGGGCCGCGCGACGAACCGAGGAAGCTGCCGCCTTGCTCCTGCGAGCTCTCCACGACGTCCGGCGTCAGCGTCATCGGCGGTACCGGGCTTGCCGACGATAGCCCGAGATATCCATAGCGAAA
>JANQHZ010000936.1 GCA_028282445.1 Candidatus Binatia bacterium
CGAGTATCGGCAACCGTCGCGAAGTCGGTATCGAGGAAGCGCAAGATCGCATCGGCGAGCGGCGTGATCTGGTGCTCGATGTAGTGGTCGTAGTCCGGGGCGGCGGTCTCTTCGCCGGCAGGCTCGGGGCCGTTCTGAGTGATGGTGTACCGGATGATCGTCCCGTTCGGATTCTTCATCTTGCGCGCCGCCTGGACATGCGGCGGAGTCGTCTTGGTATAGGAGTCGAGGCTTTTGCGCAGAGCCTTGCGGTAGACCAGCTCGTCGTCGAAGCGGCTGTCGCGCAGGTCTTTGAGAAAACCCCGGACGTAGTCCTCGACCGGTCGGTCGTGGAACACCAGATCGATGAGGTCGCGCTGGAAGTGTTTGGCTACCTCGCTCCAGTCTCGGCGCACGGCTTCGAGACCGACGAACTCGATCTTCTCCTCGCCCTCGTCGTCGATCAGCAACCCGGCGTAGCGCTTCTTGCTGCCGACCTTGCCGCCGCGGACCTCGGGTAGAAAAAAGCGGCGGTACATCTTCTCGAACTCGAGGTCGAGGAAGCTCTCGCACTCGAACTCGCTCGCGATGAAGTCAGCGACGGATTTGCCGATCGCGACGCGCGATTTCTCGGCCAAGGCGAGGGCCTTCTTTGCGTCCACTTGGTTGGGATTGACGAACAGCGAGTCGGTGTCGCCGTAGAGCACTTCGTAGCCGAGATCCTCGGCCGCAGCCGCGGCTTTTTGAATCAACAGCTGGCCGAGATGAGTAATGGCGTTTGCCGTAGCCGGTGAGAATAGCCGCGAGGCGCCGGCGCCGAGGATGCCGTACATCGAGTTCATCAGGATCTTGATGGCGTTCGACTGAACGCTTTCACCGCGCCGCTTGGCGCTCTCGCGTTCGCTTGCGAGCGTCGTCACCAGCTCGGGGAGTATGCCGATCGGCTCGCGTCGAAAGCGAGCCTTGTTGGGGGTGACGATATCGTCGCGCCGCGTCTTGCGTTGACCGACGAGGGTGACGGGATCGAGATTGAAGGTACGGATGATGCTCGGGTACAGGCTCTTGAAGTCGAAGACCAAGATATTCTCGTAGAGCCCGGGCTTCGAGTCCATGACGAATCCGCCGGCGATTCGCTCGGCGCGGTTCGCAGAGCCTACCGAGGGGGCGACGAGCCCTCGCTTGCGAGTTTCTGCGAGGTACAGCGAATCGATCGACGCGATTGCGGCGTTGACCCGATCGAGCTGCATTCCGGTCAGCAAGCTGCGCTCGACGGTCAGCCTCACCAGGCCGGTCTTCTCGAGAATCTCATTGACCAAGCGAGCGTCCTGCAGGTTGTAGTCGACGAAGAGCTGCGGATCGTTGCGGTAGTTGTGCTCGATCGCATCGGCGCGGTCGTCGCCGGTGAGCAACTTGCCGCGCCCGAGCACCGACTGCGCCGCCGTCTCGAGTCTGTAGTCCGGCAGCTTGATGAAGGCGCTGCGCAACAGCGCCAACCCGTCGAGCACGACGCGGCCCGATAGAATCGCCCGCGATTCGCGCGTGAAGCTACCGTCTTTCCGAATGTCGAGCTCTTCCCGGTTGCGTCCGACGCAAAATCGCAGGTTGTGAGATCGCGCAACGCGCAGCAGGACGGCGAGGTCGAAGTCGACGACGTTCCATCCGGTAAGTACGTCCGGATCGAGCTCGCCGAGCTTCTCGAGGAACCGCTCGATCAGAGACTTCTCATCGGCGACTGCCTCGGCGTGATCGAGGTCGTGGTCGCCGACGATCAAGACGGTCTCGACGCCGCAACCGTGCAGGCCGATCGAGAATACCTTCTGCGCTTTGGGGTCGGTCTCGATATCGATCGAAAGGATGCGGAGCTCGGGCGTCCACTTCGCCGGGCGCAGCGTCGGGTTGCGATACACCCGGCCCGACGCTCCATCGATTTCGTAATCGCCCTCGATCGACAGCGATCCGCGAATTCCGGAGTCGATCAGAAAGCGATAGGCGAAGCGGACATCGGCCTCGTAGTGCGATATCCCCAGTCCG
This sequence comes from Candidatus Binatia bacterium, assembly GCA_028282445.1. GTDB lineage: Bacteria > Desulfobacterota > Binatia > HRBIN30 > CADEER01 > CADEER01. Next base: position 2,011 of record JANQHZ010000936.1, read on the forward strand.
TCCAGCCGCTCCCGTAGCGCTGGGACATCGCCGGGAGCCTTCGCCGCGATTCGGGTGACCGGAGCTCCGTCAAAATCGGTCAGCTCCGTCGCTTCGCCAGAGAGCTCTTCAGCGAGCGATTGCGCCGTGTCCGCCTGCTCCGATCGAACAAAGAAGTAGGGTTGGAAGCGATCTTCGACCACCAGGAATGATTCGCCGTTCTCCAGCACCCCGTAGAGGTGGATCTCCGCCTTCCCGTTTCGCGTTCGGTAGGTAGGGGTGAGGATGAAACCGTTGATGGATTGCGTGGCCATTTGAGAAATATTTTCACCAATGAGGCTCAGAGACACTGACGTTTACCACCCGGCTACAAGCGCCCTTGTCACCCGCGAGCAAGAACGGACGCTTGTATCAGCTCCAAGTATCTCCGTGCCTCTGTGTCTCTGTGGTGAATCCCCTTTCCCTGATTAGCTAGCAGTCTTGGCGAGCTCGGGGGAGCGGATGGCTACCCTCTCTACGGCGGAACTTGTAGAAAGCTCGAGCGATGGCCGAAGAGCGGAAAGCGCCGCCGCTGCCGGGGCTGGGTGGGTTTCGCACCGCGGTCGGGCAGCTCACGGGGTGGGACGACGAATCGCCGGTCGGGTTGTCGGCGGTCTACTACCCCGTCATCGGGCTTGCGATCGGTCTGGTCCTGGTCGGCGTCGATGGGTGGATGGCGGACCGCGTGTCGATCGAGCTCGCAAGCTTGATGGTCGTTGCGGTGTACGCGCTCATGACCCGGACGCGTCCGATGCGCGGCCTGGCTCGCACCGTAGCGTTTTCGTTTGGTGCGGGACTTGGCAGATCCTCGGTGGCGGTTGCGACTCTGACTGGGCTGTCGTTTGCGCTAACGGTTTGGTTGTTGTCGCAAATCGACGGCGGTCGCGCCGTCGCGCTTTGTTTCGCGCCGATGTTGTCTCGCTGTGCGATGGTGGTGATTGCGACCGGGTCGCGGGAGGCGCGCGACGACGACAAGCAGCTCAAGTTCTCGCGCGAGCTGACGTTTCGCGAGTTCGGGATCGCCAGCACCTTTACCTTTGCGATCGTCTTTCTGACGACGCACTTCTTGGGCTTGTTGCTGGTGCTGGCAACCGGTTTCCTGACCATCGGCCTGCGCTTGTTGGTTCACTACACGCGCGGCGGAGTCGACCGGGACGCTCTCCATGCGACCGGCGAATTGGTCTTGGTGGCGGTCTTAGGAATCGTCGCTGCTTTCTAGAGGGGCGCCGGTTGGCGATTGCTCGACCGGGGCGACTTCCGGCGTGCCTTTGCTCGACACTCCGAGCTCCTGGAAGCGGCGAGCACTGACCAATACGCGCGACTCGAGGGAGCCCACCGCGCGGTTGTAGGCGTCGACCGACTGTTCGAGGCCGCGCCTCATCCGATCGAGGTGGTCGGTGAAGACCTTGAGCCGATCGTAGAGCTCGGCGCCGAGCGCGGAGATCTGCTCGGCGTTCTCGCTCAACTCCTGCTGCCGCCAGCCGTGAGCGACCGCATGCAGCAGGGCGATCAGGGTGGTCGGGCTGGCGATCACGATGCGTTGTCGAACGGCGAAGTCGATCAGCTCCGGGTCTTGCTGGAGAGCGGCGCTGAAAAACATCTCGCCGGGCAGGAAGAGCACTACCAGCTCGGGGGATTCCGCGAATTGGCTCCAATACTCTTTGGCGGCGAGTTGCTTGACGTGGTTGCGAACGTGGCGGGCGTGGTCGCGCAACTTGTCGGCCACCTGGTCGGCGTCGACTTCGAGCGAGTCGAGATAGGCGGCCAGCGGCGCCTTGGCGTCGACGACGACGGTTCGACCGGCCGGCAGGCGAATCAGCATATCCGGCCGCAGGCGGCCGTTGTCCGTATTGCGCGACGGTTGCTCGACGAAGTCGCAGTGCGCCGACATTCCCGCCAGCTCGACGACGCGCCTGAGGTGTAGCTCGCCCCAGCGGCCGCGCACCACCGGCGTGCGCAGCGCGCGCACCAGATTTGCGGTTTCGCCCTGCAGTCCGAGTTGGCCCTCGGCGGGCGACTCCATTTGGGTGGTTACGCGGGCGAAGCTGTCGATGCG
>JANQHZ010000665.1 GCA_028282445.1 Candidatus Binatia bacterium
AGCTTCGATACGGTGGCGACCGCGACGGCGCTCGATACTTGGGACGCCAACTGGAAGCTCGTGTTGGCGAACGCAATGGAGAGCTATCATGTGTTCAGAGTGCACGAGCGAACCCTCGAGACAGTCGCTCCTACCAAGGGGGCGTTTTATCTCGAGGGGTCTCCGGCCTGGACGGTGACCGGAGGGATGTACGCGGGGCACGAGACGACTGCCGATCGGGACCACGCGATCTCCGACCTGGTCGAGGGCGGCTATGTGGTGGTATCGATCCCACCTTCGTTCGTCGGGATTCTGACCGCGGAATACTGGGGATGGCTCGCCCTGCGGCCGATCGGGGTGGAGAAGACCGTGGTAGTCGCAGCTGCGCTCCGCTCGGGTGCGCCCGGGTTTCTGGAGCGACTTACGTCCGGTGACGCTGCGGCAGAGTTCACCAAGGCCTTCTTTGGGGAAGACCGGTGGATCTGTGAGCGAAATCAACGCGGAATGAAGTCGCGCCGCTCCCGCGGTGGCCAGTTGGTCGAGCTCGAGCGAGTCGTGGTCGACTTTCACCGCTACCTCGCCTCGCGCTTGTTCGAGAACGGTTAGTCGATGGCGGCATCACGGCCGCCGATACGAATGCACGATCTCGGTGGTCCGGTGGATCACCAGTCCTTCTCAGGGGTGATTCCACCAAGCGATATCCGAGAACGCACGTAGGTCGAGCTCGTGCGTCCACGCCGATCGGTGTTGTTGCGCGAGATGGAAATAGGTTTCGGCGACCTCGCGCGGAAGCAGGAGTCCGTCGTGGTCCAGGCCTCGCTCCTGCCTCAACTTCTCGAAGAGCTCGGGCCCAAGCATCTTGCCGAGAGTATCTGGTGCGTCCACGGCTCCGTCGATCAACACGTGCGCGACGTGGATTCCCTTGGAGGCGAACTCGGCGTTCAGCGTCTGGCAGAGCATTCGGCGCCCGCCCATCGCGGCTGCGTGCGCATGCTGGCCGGCGTTGCCACGCACGGCGGCAGTTGCCGAGGTCACCAGGATCGTGCCCTTACCGCGCTCGGCCATCAAGGGACAAAGGACGGTGGCGGCCCGATAGAGGCCGAAGGTCCCGAGACGCCAGCAGCGTTCGAATACCCGGTGGTCGGTCTCGGCGAGTCCGCGGTCGCCGATCTGTGCACCGAGATTGTAGACGAGCACCTCGATCGGCCCGTGCTCGGACTCGACCGCGGCGATCCGCTCTTCCAGCAGATCGGGTTTGGTCGCATCGAGCAGGTAACCGGAGGCGCTGCCGCCAGCGGCTTCGATCGCGGCCCCCAGCTTCTGGAGGCCGTCCTCGTCGCTCCTGCGGCACAGCACCGCGTGGTATCCGCCCTGGGCAAAACGTGCCCCCACCGTACCGCCGATTCCGGCGCCGGCGCCGATTACCAAGCAAACAGGTTTCATCGGACGTCCCTCCTTGTTTCAGTGAAGCTCTGCACTAGGCGGCGTTGGCGAGCGCCTCTTCGACTTGGGTCAGTCGGTCTTTGCCAAAGAACATCTCATCGCCGACGAAGAAGGTTGGAATCCCGAAAGCTCCCCGTTTGACTGCTGCCTCCGTGTTAGCGATCAGCTGCGACTTGATTTCGGGCTCCTGGGTTCTCTCGATGAGCTTCGCGCCATCGAAGCCGGCGGCGGTGAGCCGTCGCGCGAAAACCTCCGGGTCGTCCATCTTCTGCTCCTCTTCCCAAACCAACCGGAGGCCCGTCTCGACGAAGTCGTGCAGCCGGTCTTCGCTCTGGGCGACGATCGCAGCGCGCATCATCAGGAGCGTGTTCAGCGGGAAGTGCGGGTTCATCTTGAAGGATGTGAGATCGTGCTTGGCGATAAAGCGCTGCATCTCGAGCTGCTCGTAGGCGATCTTCTCCTTGACGTTGCCGAAAGCGACGAACGGTGCCTGATTCCCGGTCGCTTTGAAGATGCCGCCGAGCAGGCAAGGGACCAGTCGCACCTCGGCGCCCACTCGTTCGGCGATCGCCGGGAGCACTTTGTGGGCCATGTATGCGTTCGGACTCGCGAAATCGAAGACGAATTCAACGGTTGCCATGTCGGTTCCTTTCCGTAGGGCTCGAGTGCGTTCGCGGAGAGCCGGGTGACGAGGCGGGA
>JANQHZ010000282.1 GCA_028282445.1 Candidatus Binatia bacterium
GGACAAGTCCTCGGCCGTGATGTTGTAGCGCGCCAGGCGACTCAACCCGCAGATGACGAAGAAAGTCAGCGCGGCTTGATCGAGCGGCGCTCGTAGTCCAACCGCGTATGCGATGGCCGCCGGCGCCACGCCGAACGAAATCAGGTCGGCGAGCGAATCGAGCTCGCGGCCGAGCGGCGAAGCGTCGTGGCGCCAGCGCGCGACCCGGCCGTCGAGAACGTCGAAGAGGAAGGCCATGGGAACCAGCGCGGCGGCGGCGTAGAGAGTCCTGGCATCGTCCCCGGATTCGACGAAATTGATCGCGCCAAACACCGCGACGACGCCGCAACAGCCGTTGGCGAGGGTCAGGACGTCGGCGAGGTGGAAATCGCGCAACATTGAAAAGTGGCGTCTTCGCGGTTTGTCGTCGGGCATGAGGAATTGGTCGCGAGACTAGCACGTTTGGGGCGCCGCGCCGGAGACCCCTCCAAGCCCAAAATCCGTGATGGACAGCATAGCGTTTGGTCGCTACCCTCGGCCGGTCGGAGCGGGTCCGGTCGGGAGCTTCCCCGGGGCGCTTTCTTCGCAAGCCTTGGCAGGTGGGAAAGTTCATGGAAGTTAAACTCTTAGCGGGCACCAGGTGATGCGACTTCTCGCTTTGGGTAAGGTTGCGACGGACGCCTGCGCAGGCGGTGCTGCGGAGATTCGGGAGCCCGCAGGCGAGGCAAAACATCGGTAATTGTGTTCTAATGGCCGGCAGGCCGGTAGACGGAATTGATGGAACGCGACGGATCAGAGCAGGCGCCCGAAGCTAGCGACCCCGTTGCGGATCAGAACGATGATCGCGCGAGGCAGTTGACCGAGCGCATCCTCGCCCTCGAGGAGGAGCGCGATCAGGCCGAGCAGGACGGCGATCAGCAGGGCCAGGCGAGCGCGTTGCGCAAGCTTGGCGATCTCAACCGTGCGTCGGGCGCCAATCAGGCTGCGCGCGAGGCGTATTCTCGCGCCCGCTACCTGTACCAAATGGTGGGAAACGCCGAGGCGGCGGCGGGCGTGTTGGTGACCCTGGGCAACATGGAGGCGCGGGCGCGCCGATTCGAGGGAGCGGCGCGCTGCTTCAGCGAGGCGGGCGACCTCTTCAAGCGGATGGCGACGCCCGACAAGCAGGCCGACGTTCTGCTGAGCGAAGCCGACGCTCTCCTTGCCGCCCGCAAGGCGCCGGCCGCGCTACAGCGGATCGACGATGCCGCCACCATCTTCGCGGAGCTCGACGACACCCTCGGCCAAGCTCATACGGCCTTTCGCCTCGGGATGATCGCTCTCGCCGAGGACCAGGAAGCGGCCGATGTACACCTCGAGCTGGCCGAGCGGCTGTTCGGCGACCACGTCGGGCGTTCCGGAGAGGAGATCGACGTCACCCTTCCGCCGACGATCGGCGACTCGCGGCGCTATCCGCCGTTCGTGATGCAGCGGGTTTGCCTGCGCGAGCGCCAAAAACTCGCCGGGGAATCTCCGACCTCGGTGGTGCCGTCGCGCGCGGCTTCGACCGCCGCCCTGTTGAAGCGCAAGGGGCCGGCCGCGCCGACCACTACCAACGAGAGCTCGATGACGACCTGGATTGGCGTCGGCCTGTTGTTCATCGGCACCTTGGCGCTGCTCATTCCTCAACTGGTCGGAGAGGTCGAGCTCTTCGGTCGGATTGCCGACTCGATCACCGGCGTCGTCTCGGCCGGCAGCCTGCTGCACATCGGTGTCGGACTCTTCGGTGCGGTCGCGGCCATCGTCGCGGCGCGCGAGATCGGGGTGTCGGCGCCGGTGGTCTTGCTGGCCGTGGCGATCGGAATCGGGATGATTTTTCACGAAGTGAGTCGCTCCCTATTCGCGAGCCTGGGGCCGGCTCCCGACAAACCGACGGCGCAATCCACCGCCATGCAGGCGGAACAAGAGGCGATGCGCTCCGGACGGGCCGCCGCCGCTCGGGTTCTGATCGCGGCGCGCGCGGCCCGCGACCGCGGTGAGGAATCGACCGCGCGCTCCATGTACGGCGAGGCGTACAAGCTCGCCAAGGAGGTCCTGGACAAAAAGGGACAGATTCGCACGCGCGAGGAGATCCTCGAGCTCGAGCTCGAGTACGGCACGCCGAAGACTCAGCTCAAAGTGGCCGAGCTCCTGTATGACGACCTGCGCGGCGTCGACGAAGAGCGCGGTCGCGAGGTGTTGGAGCAGATCGTGTCGCTGGCGCGGATTACCGAAAACCTCGAAGCCGTGCGCGATGCCCAGCTGCGACTGCACGCCTATTACGACCAAGTGGGAGTTCTCGAGGGGGAGGTGGCCGCATTGATGGCGCTGGCAGCGATCGACCGCGACCTCAACGACCTCGAAGCTGCTTACGAATGGTATCGCCAGGCACACGCCGCCTACCAGACACTACGTGACGTTCCGGGACAGGTCGGCACCCTGCTCGCGATGGGCGAGATCGACGCCCGCATGGGGAGGCGAAGGCGAGCCTATGGCAGCTATTATCACGCGTTCGCCATGTATCGAGAAACCGGCGATCGATCCGGACAAGCGGCGATGCTGCTCCACATGGGAACTCTCGACGAAGCGAGCGAGCGCTACGAAGAGGCGATCGCTGCCTTTCGTCAGTCGCAGAGGATGTACAAAGCACTGGGAGACGAGGAGGGGGAAGCCCTCGCGGCGCTGCGCTTCGCATCGACCCAGGTCGCGCACGGCAATCAGCGGCAGGCGCGCGAGGGGTTCATGCGGAGCTCCGAGCTCTACCAGTCGCTCGGCAACGTCGAAGGCCAGGCGCGGGCGCGCTTGGGCCTGGGGCACCACTGGCTCAAGACCGGCCGGCGCGACGAAGCGCAGCGCAGCTACCAGGAAGCTCGTACTCTGTACGCCCGGGTGGGGGACCCGCGCGGCCAGCTGGCGGCGCTGCGCGAGATGGCCTTGATGTCACTTCAGGACGGGGACATCGAGGCGGTGCGAGCGCGCTTCAACGAGGCGCGCGGTGTTGGCCGCGGTGTCGCCGATCCGAGCGTCCGGGCAGGACTCTTGCTCAACGTCGGCGATCTGGCCCTGGTGCTGAAGCGCCGGGACGACGCCGAGGCGACCTACCGCGAGGCGCTCGGGCTGTTTGAAGACATTGGCGACGATCCCGGTCGTAGTGCCGCCAACGAACGTCTGGAGCACATCGAAGCGACCGGTTGAGGTGGGCTAGAGGTCCGGCCGAAAAATGGCTCCGAGGCGAAAATCGGCAGGCGCCGCGAGCGCAAGGAGTGAAATGCGAAGGCGTATCTGACGATAAGTCGAGCGTTTCGCGACGCAACGATCGCAGACGCATGGCG
>JANQHZ010000675.1 GCA_028282445.1 Candidatus Binatia bacterium
GTACCTTGCAGTGCTCGGCACCAGTGCACGCTACCACCGCCCGGCTCGCTACGACGACATCGTACACATCCACGCCGGGATCGCCTCCGTCGGGCGGGCTCGGCTCGAGATTCGCTACGAGCTGAAATCCGAGGACGGAACGCTGCTGGTGTCGGGGCATACCGACCACGCCATTCTCGACGACGACGGGCGTCCACAGCGCATGCCTCAGGAGATTCGCGCCGCCGCGGGTGGGTGAATTCCACCGATCGGCGGCGGCGATTCGCTCTGCAGGGTCCACACCGCCTTCGCTAGCGGCGACGGCGGTCGTTCCTGTCGAAGCGCGAATCGGAATCGGACGACCGCGGCCGGGACTCTCTCTCGGAGCTCTCTGCGTCTCGCTGATGAGACCGTCTCGTTGCCGAGCCGCCGCCGTCCCGTGAGGCCTGAATGAGCTTGTGCAGACCTCCGACCAAACGGCCATAGCGCGACTCGATCTCGCCAAAGGTCTCGTCGGCGAGGTAGCCGAGTCGATTCGCCAGGCGAAGCAAATAGCGCGTCTCCGACGCGCTCGACAACGCCACCCCGCTGTAGTGGACGTACTCGCTGTCGGACGATCGCTCGCAGCCGATCACGATGTTGGACGGCACCGCGACCGCTGCGCGGCGCAGCTCCGCTTGCAACCCGATCCGCTCCTCCGGCGGGAACCGTCGGCTCGCGACGTACACGTCGGCCACCAACTCGTCCGCCAATCCGAACACCTTCAGCTTGCGAAAATCTCTCGGCATGGGAGAAGTGTAGCCACGATTTTGATACTTGTCAAGTAGGCAATTCCATACCCCCTGGCTAGCTTCGATTGACCCAGGCCGGCCGGAGCACGGCAACCGCCAGCCACAGCAGCGCGATGACAGTCACCGCCCAGGCGAAGACGTCGCCGTAGCGAGTGTAGAAGGTTCGGAGATCGAGTAAGCGAATGTCCGCGACGAGCACGCCTTCGACGAAGAGCGGGAGTCGCTCGACCACGCGTCCCCAGGGGTCGACGACGCCGGTATCGCCGGCGTTGCCGACGCGTACGAAGTAACGGCGGTTCTCGATCGCGCGCCACACCGCGATCGCTTCGTGTTGATACGGGGCCATTGAGTCGCCGAACCATGCATCGTTGAAGATGGTCATCAACACGTTGGCGCCGCGTGCGGTCATCGCCCGCGCGATTCTCGCCGGTACATCTTCGTAGCAGACCAACGGCGCGAAACGCGCCCCGCCCGCAAGGTCGAGGGTTTCGATCTCGCTGCCGGCGGTGAAGTCGCCCGTGTTGGGACTTATCTCCTTGATGAATGGAATCCAGGAGGAGAGAGGAAGAAACTCTCCGAACGGCAGTAGGATCTGCTTGTTGTAGCGTCCGAGGACGACACCCTGTGCGTCGATCAAGAACGCCGCATTGTAGCGCAGCGCCTCGTCGGCCTCGCCGTACTCGTACCCCAATCCTCCAAAGATGAGCGGCTTGGTCGATCCGGGAAACGGATGTTGCCTTCTCGTCAGCCGCTTCTTGTCGCGGCCGATCCACTCGTGCGACACGGTCTCGGGCCAGACCAACACGTCGACCCGCCCCTCGACGCTTCGCGACAGTGCGCGATACTTCTCGATGTTGATCTCGAAGTGCGACGCGTTGCCCTTCTCGCGGATACCGACGTTGCCTTGCACCAGT
>JANQHZ010000970.1 GCA_028282445.1 Candidatus Binatia bacterium
GCGCCGTAGCGGAATGTTCGGCAACCTCAACCGCGGCAAGAAAAGCGTCGTCATCGATCCGACCACGACGTCCGGTCTGCGATCGCTGCTGCGATTGATTCGCAGCAGCGACGTGCTGATCGAGAACTTCAGTCCACGTGTGCTGGTCAACTGGGGGCCCGAGGACAGCACTCTGCTCGAGCAGACCCCGCAGCTGACGATCGTCCACCTTTCCGGCTACGGCCGCGATGGGCCGTGCGCGGACTGGGTCAGCTTCGGTCCGACCCTACAGGCGATGCTCGGTTTTACCGCGCACATGCGGCATCCAGGCGGACGCGCCGCCGGATGGGGGTACTCGTTCTCGGATATGGTGGCAGGTCAGGTCGCAGCGTTGGCGACGATCGCCGCACTGCAAGCCGGCGGCGGCCGAGTCGTCGATCTCTCACAGTTGGAAGTGCTTGCAAGCCTCGTCGGTCCCGAGCTGATGGCAGCCGCCAACGGCGTTGCGCCGCCGACGGCCATCGGTAACCGGAGCCAGGAGGGGTTGCGGTCGCCGCACGGTGTCTACCGTTGTCGCGACGGCGACGGCCCGGTCGCCGAGCGCTGGTGTGCGATCTCAGTCATGTCGGACAGCGAGTGGCAGGCGTTGCAGTCGTTCGCGCACTTGGCCTTGGATCGGATGGACGAGCTTTCGACTGCGGCAGGCCGCGTGCGCCGGAGCGACGAGATCGACAGCGAGGTCGGGAGGTGGACTCGCAGTCGGCGGGTCGCTTCGGTCGTTGCGGGCTTGCAGAGCGTCGGCGTTCCCTGTGGCGCAGTTGCGACCGCCGCCGATCTCTTTGCCGACGATCATCTGCGCGATCGCCGAGCCTTCGTGGAGTTGCCCGACAATGACGGTGGCACGGTCGGCTTCGACGCCACCGCAATCCGGTTGTCGTCGACTCCCGGAGAGATTGCCGCTCCGGGGCCGTTGCTCGACGAGCACGGTGCGGAGATTCTTCGCCTCTCTCGATCCTGAGCTGGCCGATCGTGTGCTCCTCACAGAAGCGTTTTCCGTTTGCTGGCAAAGACGGCCGGCGCAATCGATCCGATTTTGCAATGGCAACTGATATACTCGATCCCATGGCTCGCGTGTTTTCGATTGCCCGACTCGGCGCGTTCGCGCTGTTTCTTTCGCTTGGAGTTGCTTGGATACCAGCGGTCGAGGCGATTCCGGCGACGCGATTGATGACGGTGTACCGATTCAACGGGCCGCCCGCACTGCCGTATTACGATATCGATGACTTCCTGCGCCGCGGCGCCAAGAACCCCGCTGGAACTCTTGCCCAGGGGTCGTCGGTCATTCCCTGTGTGGCGGTTCGCGACGGTAAGCCGGTCACCGACAAGAGCGGTACGCCCTTCGTCGGTTTCGAGGTGGTGGTCGATGCGAGTGACGCCGGGCCGGACGCCACCGAGCGCTTCGAACGGGTTTGGCAGCAGCGAAAATCCCTCCGGGTTCCGGACCATCGCTGTTCCACCTCGGTCCGGCACGTCATCGACGTCCGGCGCCTGTTTGCGCTCGGCAAGGCGCCTCGATTCGAACCTTCGGGTAGTGGTGAGACCGGCATCGTCAGCGCGGGACGGGACAGCGTCGACGCTGTCGTGCGTGCCTTTCACGCCTCCGCTCAATGTCGGCTCGCCAACAGACGCTTGCTCGATCGACGCGACGCCCTGGCGAGAGCCTGGGACTCTTTCATCTCCGAACGTAACGGTCGCTGGCCGCGCGATACGCTGCGCAGGGCGAAGCACCTCGATTACGTAATGCGTACCGCGATCTACGAAGGGCATCTCGACCGCGGTTGCAGCGCTTACGGAAGCTGTGAGCGCAACGTCGTCGCGCTGTCGATCCGCAACCGGGCGCTCGAGAGGTGCCAATCGGGTCAGGGGTGCGCGTTTCCCGGTGACTTTCAGGGCGTTGCGTCGAAGGTCTCCCAGTACAACATTTGGGACGAGCTGCTCACCCAGACGAGTGGCCTGACCGGGTGTTTTCTCCGACCGGATTTGGCCAACGTGTCTCCCTACGCGCGGTTGCGGGCGATGTACGCCCAGAATGCGGGGGCGGTCGAGCGCATTCTATTCGGCGGGGATGCGGGGCTGAGCGCGGTCTTTCCCGACAGCTCGCTGGCCGAGATGAAGAAGCTGAGGCACTACTACCATCCTCCCGCCATGGGGAAATGCTTCCCGGCGGCCGAACGGATCGAGTACATCAGCGGCGCCATCGCGACGCGTGGTAGCGCGCATGCGCTGATCGCCAACACGCGGGTGCGGGTCGACGCTAAGAGCGGTCGGGGATACCGTTTTCGCGCCGCCAAGATCGATGCCCGGCCCGACGGCGACGTGATCAACCTGGCCGACGACTACGCCGGCTTCGTGATCGATGGCCGCAAAGTGGCGCTGCGGAACCCGAAGCGATGCACCCCCTTTGGAACTCCACGCGGCTGTCGCTTCGACCGGGTCGGGCGCCGCCGCAAGGTCCCTCCCTGGCTGGCGCGCGGCGCCCCGCTTCAGCTTCGCTGCCAGGTGCAAGCAACCGGCGAGGGGTGTGATCAGTCGCCGCTGCTGGAGCTCGGTAAAGTCGGCGGCGTTTGCGATGTGGAGATGCAGCCGATTGCCGGCGTCCCCTGAGCGCTGGCTCAGGCGGCCCTGCGGCGCGCCCGTTCGATGCCGCGGCGAATCTTCACGGTTTCCTGGTGAGCGCGCGAGACCTGGGCTCCGAAGAGCACGATGCTCCAGGCGATATAGATCCAGGCCAGAAGGATCGGGATCTGCCACAGAGTTCCGTACACCGAGCTGTAGCGAACCATCCCGATCACGAACGTGACATAGGTCCACTGCGCCATCTGCCATAGGGTGCCTGCGACGACAGCGCCGACGATTGCCGACCGCCGACGCACGCGGGTGTTCGGCAGGCCGGTGTACAGCATCGTAAAGCTGCCCCAGAGCAGAGAGAAAGGTACGAAGGGCAGGAGAGTCAGGGTTACGTCGCCGAGGTACCAGCTGTCGAGGATCTCGTACAAGCGAGTGCCTGGGCGGAGCAGGGCGGTGATCGCCAGAGCGAGCAGGAGCATGAGCGGCGCGATCACCGCCACCTTGGCGAACGACTGCATCTTGCGCCGCAGCGAGCGCCCCGGGATTCCGCCCCAGATCGAATTGAAGCACATCTCGGCGTTGGCCATGATCACCAACATGGCGATGAAGGCGCCGAGCATCGAGAAGATCGCGACGGCGCGAACATTGGTCTGGTCGATGAAGTCGATGATCTGCGCCGCCATTTCGGGCGACCCGGCGCTGATCGTGTTCACTACGAAGGGGGTGAGCTCGCGGTGAAGGCCTGCGACGGTCATGACCGAGAACACGACGGCGAGAAGGGGAACCAATCCAAGCAAGGTGTAATAGGCCAGCGACCCCGCCCATTGGATGCAGTTCTGCTTCAGGTAGCGAAGAGCTGCGATCGGCAAAACCGACACCACCATCGGGATCCAGGTTCGTCCGAGCATCCAGGTGGTGACCGCCTCGAGCGACCAACGGCGCAGAAACTGCCTGGCTCCGCGCGGATGC
>JANQHZ010000990.1 GCA_028282445.1 Candidatus Binatia bacterium
CGATGCGAACTGCGACGCGGTAATCAACGCAGCCGATTTCGATGCATTGCTGCGGGAGATCTTCGCCGCCGAGGGACTTTGCCCCGACGCCGACGCCAACCTCGACGGCTTGGTCACCGCTGCGGACGTGCCGGCGCTGATCGAGGTGTTGCCCGAGTTGCCGACGCCGCGTCCGACGCCGACGGTGACCGAGACGGCGACCGAGACGGCGACTCCGGCCGAATCGACGCCGACTCCCCAGGGCAGTCCGCCGACCGCGACGCCGACCGCCACGTCCTTCGATTCCCCGACGCCGACGGTGTCGGCGACCGCTACGTCGACGCCGACCGCGAGCGACACCGCGACCGCTACCTCGACGCCGACGATCACCCAAACGCCGACCATCACCCGCACGTCGACCCGGACCGGAACCTTCACCCGAACCGGGACCCCGACGCGGACCCTGACGCGGACGCGCACCTTTACCAGGACTCGTACGCCGACGCGGACGCGGACCCCGACCAAGACCAAGACGATTACCAAGACCCCGACCTTCACCCGCACGATTCCGGCCACGCGAACGCCGACCGAGACGCGGACGCCGTCGCACACGCGGACGCCGAGCAACACCCGCACTCCGACCAACACGCGTACGCCGTCGAATACGAAGACCAGCACGCGTACCCGCACGCTGACTCGGACCAGGACCTTCACGCGGACTCCGACGGAGAGCCGGACGCCGACCATCACTCGTACCCCGACGATTACGCGTACGCCGACGTTGACGCGTACTCCGTCCAATACGGTCGCGCCGACCAACACCCGGACGCCGACCCTGACCCGTACCCCGAGCCCGACGCGGCCGCCCGGGCCGGAGATCACAGCTTTTGGGCTCGCGCGTGCCGATAATGTGGTACGCGGCCAGAGCGGCGTCGCCGAAGACGGGACCCCGATTTACGAGTTCCCGAATTCCTTCGGTTTCATCATTTACGTCGAGGGACGAGCCGGCACCGCCTCCGGTATTCCCGATACTTGCGGAACGCAGGACAACAGCGGCTCGCCGCCGGTTCCGTGTTTCGGTCAATCGCGGGCGGCGCTGGAAATCCAGGTGGATCGCCCGCTCGGCAACGGCAGCGCCGAAGTCTGCGACAGCGGCGGCGCTACACCCGGCGGCGTCCCGGCGGTGAATCCGCCCAACTTCGACAGTACCGGTCCGATCGACGACGCGATCAACGACTTCGCGTGTCGCTTCGGATTTCACAACTCGTCGGTCGTGGCGTGTACCTTGGATCCGCTCGGCAACTTCGATTTCGTCGATCGACGCACCTTCGTGCAGTTTTGCTCGGCGCCGGTAGTGGGTTCGGAAGTTGCGTTTCCCCCGGGCGATACTCGCGTCACGGTACGGCTGCGTTCCGGCTCCGTCGTCGGCACACCGCGCTCGATCATCATCCGGGTCCCTTCGAATCCATAGGGGTCTCGCCGCGTCGGTGAATGCGCAGGCGCCGTTGCGCGTCCAAGCGACTCCGGATTGACGTGATTCCCTCGCTGCGTATGCTGCCGCCCTCAATGGAGGTTTCCTCGATGCGATACTCGACACCTGCCGCTTTGGCTGTTCTCATCCTCACGTCCGCGGCCGTTCTTCCGAGCGCGGCCGGCGAGCTCGGCTCGGCGGTGATCGAGCGCCTGGGTAAGGTCGTTCCGACGCCGGCGCCGTCGCCTCATCCGGAGGAGAAAATCCGGCTGATCTCGTCGCTTACCGTACAGAACAAGCCGAGCGGCGACAGCTCGTTCACCTTCGAAGCGGCCGATTACGGAGAACGGAAGGGCGGCCGGTTTCGGGTGATCGCGATCGAGCAGTACTCGCTGATCGAGCCGAAGCCCAAAGCGCGAGCGTTGCGCGACGAGATCGTACGCAAGTTGCGCGCCCTGGAGAAGGATCTGCTGATGTACGTCGAGCTCGTCGGCCCACCGCGCGAACCGCAGAAGGTCCACGAGATGGGCGCCGCCGGTGGCGGCCGCCCGTATCCCTGACCAAGTGCACGGCCTCGCGCTCGACCCGGCGCCTCCCACCGGCCGCGCGGCGGCGCCGTCAGCTAGGGCAACCGTCCAGGTTGGCGCGTACGCCTTGAATCAGCTCGTTGATCGCCACCATACCGTCGCCGTCGGTGTCCGCGTTCGGACAGTTCCCCAACGGCTGTAGGCCGAGCGCGATGTTCACCGCGCGGATCAGCTCGTTGACCGCGGTGATGCCGTCGCCGTTGCAGTCGGATGGGCAGCCGGAAGCGCCGGAGGTCGGTGTCGGTGTGTTGGAGGCTGTCGCGGTAGGGGTGTTGGCCGGCGGGGTGGTCGGCGTGATCGTCGGCGTCTGAGTCGGCGTCGGGGTATCGGTGACCGGTACGGTTTCGGTTGGTGTCGGAGTCTCGGTCGGAGTTGCCGTAAGGCCCGGTGTTTGCGCGAGTCCGTCGAAGAAGGGCGCGTAGCGAAGCAGATTCTGGAGGGGCGGGCCCAGCGATGGCGGCGATCCAGTGGTGCAGAAGTTGACCGTCGTGACCAGAACACGACCGGCGCCGTACTCGTACTCGGCAAAGGCCGGGCCGACGTCGTTGCGCAGCACGATTCTCGAACCGGCGGGCAGCTCGCTGATGAACCCGTCGTCGGTGTTGTTCCAATCGTCGAAATCGGCCGCGGTCAGCTGGACGCCTCCGTAGCCGATGCCGGTGATCAACGGATGGGAAGCGAGGGTGATCCGTTCGCGGTTGTGGCTGGCGGTTCCGCGGTAGCCGACATCGGCGTCGTCGGGCGACGGTGCCAGGGTGTCCTCGAAGACGGAGTCGCCGGACAGGTTGATGACGGCGACCCCGCCGAGGAATACGAAGCGCTCGAGAAATTCGTTGGTGCGCGAAATCTCCTGCAGGAACAAGTAGTCTTCGCCGCTCAACCCCGGCGCGACGTAGAGTACCGAAAAATCCCCCTGCAACTCGGCCGGATCCTCCAGGCCGAGGGCTAGATTCTCGAGCGATATGACGCGGCTGGCGAAGCCGAGCTCGAGCGCCGCGCTTTCGCTGCACTCCCACTCGTTGCTTCCGGCGGCGAAGATAAAGTCGCCGAGCCGGGGCGGAATGGTCGGAGCCGGCGTGTCCGACGGGCTCGGCGTCGCGGTCGCGGTCGGCGGCAGCGGCGTCTCGCTCGGTGTCGGAGTCGGGCTTGGTGTCGGGGTGTCGCTCGGAGGCGGAGTCGCGGTCGCGGTCGGCGTAACGCTCGGGGTGTCGGAAGGCGTTGCGGACGGCTGCCCGGTCGCGGTTGCGGTCGCGGTGTGCGAGGGCGTCGACGTGTTCGTCGGCGTCACGGTGTTGGTCGGAGTGTCGCTCGGCACCGTCGTCGGGCTTGCCGTGTCCGTCGGAGTTTCAGTTGGAGTCGGCGTGTGAGTGGGTGTTTCGGTCGGGGTTTCGGTGTGGGTCGGCGACGGCGTCGACGACGGAACCGGGGTCGGTGTGCGGGTCGGTGTGTCGGTCTCGGTTGCGGTTGCGGTATGCGTCGCGGTCGACGTCGCAGTCGGGGTGACGGTTGGTGTGTCGGTGATCGTCGGCGTCGCGCTCGGGGTCGGGCTCTCGGTCGCAGTTGGCGTTGGCGGCGCGTCGAGGTCGAGTACGACCTCGATCAGCGCCTGCGACAGCGCGGCGGTGTTGGCGGCGTTGGGGTGCCGCACGCCGATCTCGGTGACGGTGAGGTCGGCGGCGATCCATTGCTGGAGGGTGAGCGGGTTGCGCTCGTCGATGCGCGCGAAGCCGGCGGGCGCTGACTGTAGATCGGCTTCGACGGCAGGGACGTGATCGATGCCGCCGTCGAGTCCGCACTGGCCGCTGCGGTAGAACAATTCGGCCGGTTCGACGACCGTGGGCGACTCGCTCGCCGCGATCAGCGTCTTGACCGCCAGGATCGGCGCGACAATCGCCGACTCCGGGTCGTCCAGGCAGAAAGAGACGCTGCTGTCGGCGACATTGGAATCGACCGCATCGGACGAAGGCGGACGGTCATCGATACAATCGGTGCGAGTCGCACAACTCGGTCCGTCCCAGTCTCGATGAAAGCCGTCGGCGCCAGGCGCGATCGCGACGATCGCGACGTCTCCGGGCCAACGCGTGCTCGGTGAGAAGGTGTGGTCGTCCCATCGCATCACGGGGCTCGGAGTGTCGCCATCGGCGCCGATACGGGTGACCTGGGTCGGGCGGGTCAGTGCCAGCTGCTGTGAGATCTCCGTGACGCCGTTGAAGCGCAGTTGCATCTCGCCGTTGCCGCGCTGCACCTCGATCCTGGCAAAGGTCGGGCAGAGCGGCACTTCCGAGCTGACACCGACGACCGAGTTGCCGTCCGCGACCAGGGTGAGCTTGCGGTCGGGACGCAGCAACAACTCGGCGCTCGCCGAGCTCGGGTTGCTGGTGTACCACAGGCGGATTCGCCGGGTCGTTTCGATCGCCGTCACGACGCAGGCGCGAATTCCATCGGTAAAGACCGAGCTCGAAGCGTCCAGGCCGGTTTCGAGATAGCGCGACGCGCCGTCGACACCGGACTCGAACACGAAGTCCCCCGACGGCGCATCGCCGGCGATGACCGGAGTCGCCTCGGCTGGGAAGGGTTGGTAGTCCCCGGGCCAACCGCCTTCGAAGCCGTTCAGGCTGGCGAGCAAGAGGTTGAAAGGCGTCGGCGTGATCGTCGGCGTGAGGGTAAAAGTTGCCGTCAGCGTCGGGGTCGATGTCAGCGTCGGGGTCAGGGTGAGGGTCGGGGTCAAGGTGAGCGTCGGCGTCGAAGTATGGGTCGACGTCGGAGTTTCGGTGAAGGTCAGTGTCGGGGTCGATGTCAGCGTCGGGGTCAACGTCACCGTGGGCGTCGGGGTGAGGGTCGGTGTCAACGTCGGGGTCGGGGTCAAAGTCGGGGTGAGCGTCGGAGTGTCCGTCAATGTCGGAGTCGGAGTCAGCGTCGGCGTCAGGGTCGGGGTCTCGGT